>NZ_JBLROA010000020.1:0-92827 GCF_047921505.1 Micromonospora sp. SL1-18
AGGCGCATTGGGCGGCCACCCCAAGGGTGACCTTGCGCTGCCGCCACGCGAACTGGCGCTGCTCCAACGCGGTGTTGTAAAGTCAGCGGCACGTGTGCCCCCACGAGGCCAAGCGATCCGCCTGCTCCCCGGTGGGATACAGCCGGTACTTCCGACCCATGTCCGCCTTCACGCTCCACATCATACACTTGGTTTATGGCCGATACCTACCCCATTCGCACCGGCAGACACTGCACTTTCCTGCTCCACGCCCACTTGGTCTTCCTCACGAAGCACCGAGCACGAGTCTTCACCGACGAACACCTGCGCTACCTCGAACAGGTAATGCGCCAGGTGTGCGAACAGTTCGAGTGCGAACTGGTCGAGTTCAACGGCCAGGACAACCACGTCCACCTACTGGTGAACTTCCCGCCCAAGGTGACCCTGTCCAAGCTGGTCAACTCCCTCAAAGGCGTGTCCTCCCGCTACCTGCGCCGCGACTACCCCAACATCCGCCGCCACTTCTGGCGCGGCACCCGGCTATGGTCCGGCTCCTACTTCGCCGGCTCCGTCCAAGGCGCACCCCTGACGGTCCTGCACCAGTACATCGAACAGCAGAACCAGCCGGGATAAAGCACACTCGGGCCTTGGCGACCCTCCCACGCGGACCTTCACCCCCGCCCTAATCGGCGGAGCACTGGCCCGCATCCTGGTAGCTGTGGCGGGCGTAGAGGGCGCGGGCCTCGACGAGGTCGGCACGGGTGTCCAGCCGGATCCGGTCCGCCCCGGCCGCCCGGGCGTACGCCTCAACGGCGGCGAGCAGGGTAGCTCCACCGCCGGTGCCACGCTGCGCGGGACGAACGTAGACGCGGGTGAGTTCCGCCCAGTGGGGACGCCAGCGCAGGCCGGCACACGCGGCGAACTGCCCGTCGCGGCAGGCCAGCAGGAGCACACCGGTGGGCGGGGCCAGGTCGTCGCTGGGCATCTCGGCCAGCGCCGCGGTCACCTCCTCCGGCCGTTCCGGGCGGCCATACCAGCGGCGGACCATCTCCGCCATGTACTCGCGCAGGAGGATCGCCGCGTCGGGGGCGTCGGGCGGGGTGAGGCAGACAGTCCAGGTCGTCACCGTCCGATCGTCGCCGGATGGTCAACGGGTTTTCCGGTCACGGCCGCCGGTAGACGCCGTGGCCGCTGGTCGTGCGTGTCGGCTCAGGCGGGCACGGCCGCGGTGAAGTCGACCTCGGCGGTGCCGACCGTGCCGGCGGTCCGGCCGGGCGCTGTCTGATAGCGCCAGTAGAGGTTGGTGTGGGCGATGACCTGGTCCGGCGGCGGCGCGCCGTAGGACGAGAGATCCTCGGTGGTGTGGGCGTCGCCGACCAGTGTCGCGTCGTAGCCGCGGGCGATCGCGCCGTGCAGGGTCGAACGGATGCACGCGTCGGTCTGCGCGCCGGACACGAAGAGCCGGCCGACGCCGCGCGCGGCGAGCACCGCCTCCAGGTCGGTGTCCTCGAAGGAGTCGCCGTAGGCCTTCTGCACCAGCGGCTCGGCGTCGCGTCGCACGAGCTCGGGCACGTACTGCCAGCTCTCGCTGCCTGAGGGGAACTCCTCGCTGTTGTGCTGGACCCAGACGACCTCGACGCCGGCGGCGCGCGCCTTGTCGACCAGGGTCGCGATGTTGGCGACGATCCGGTCCCGGTCGTGCGCGTGCGCCACGACGCCGTTCTGCACGTCGATGACGAGTAGGGCGGTGTTCGGTCGGTCGATCAGGGTGGTCATGGCTATGACTCCTCCGGGAGGTGCGAATTCTGGTCCGCGGCCACCCTAGACCGGCCTACGGACAGAATGCAGCGGTCAGGACCGGGCCGGCGGACGCTCGGCGGCGAGAGCGGCGCGGCGCAGTAGGTCCGACAGCAGTCGCCGCTCCTGCGGGATGAGCGCGCCGAGTACCCGGTGCTCCTCGTCGCCGACCACTCCGAGCGCGCGCCGCCAGGCTGCCCGGCCGGCGTCGGTCAGCTCGACGTCGATCCGCCGCCGGTCGACCGGGGAGGGGATCCGTCGGACAAAGCCGCGGCGGACCAGCGCGTCCACCCGGGCGGTGATCGAGGCGGGCGCCATGCGCAGGTCGCCGGCGAGCTCTGACGGTGCCGCCCGGCCGCCCCGCCCGGCGAGGGCGTGCAGGGTGCCGTACTCCTTCTCTTGGAGGTCCAGCTCGGCCAGGGCCCGGTCCTTCACCTCGCGTAGGTGCCGGGTGAGGACCGACATGCGGGTGACCGCGCCTTCCACGTCGGGGTCCAGGTCGGGCAGGACGGGCAGCCAGCGTGCCACGTGCTGGTCGGTGCGGTCGCGGTCGGTCACCCCACCACGGTACGCCGTCACCGAAATATTCGTTGTCAAACTATTCGACGTCTAAGTATTCTTCCCGGGTGACTCATCCCCTCCGGCTGCGCGCCTTTCGCCTGCTCTTCCTCGGCCGTACGGTCTCGGCCGTCGGTGACGCCGTCGTGCCCACCGCCCTGGCCCTGGCCGTGCTCCGCGCCACCGGCTCGACCGGCACGCTCGCGGTGGTGCTCGCCTGCGCGATGGTGCCCCGGCTGCTCCTGCTACCCCTCGGTGGCGTGGTCGCCGACCGCTTCGACGCCCGCCGGGTGGCCATCGCCACCGACCTGGTGCGCTGCGCCGCCCAACTCGTCGTCGGCGTCGAACTGCTCGGCGACGCCCCCGCCCTGGTCCACCTCGCGGTCGCCTCCGCCGTCGGCGGCGCCGCCTCGGCCTTCGCCATGCCAACCGCGTCTCCACTGGTGGCGGGCACCGTCGACACCGACGGCCGGCAACGGGCGAACGCACTGATGGGCGCCGCCGGCAACGCCAGCCGGCTCGCCGGCCCCGCCCTGGCCGGCCTGTTGATCTGGGCCGCCGGTCCCGGCTGGGCGTTCGTGCTGGACGCCGCGTCGTTCGCCGTCAGCGCCGTGCTGCTGTCGGTCATCCGGGTCCGGCACGTGGCCGTCCCGCACCGGCCGCTCCGGGCCGACCTGGTGCTGGGCTGGCGGGAGGTCCGCTCCCGCGACTGGTACTGGTCGAGCATGCTCGCCCACGGCGTGTGGAACGGCGCCGCTGCGGTGCTGCTCACCCTCGGCCCGGTGGTCGCCGTCGACCGGCTCGGCGGGGAGGGCGTCTGGGTGCTGCTCCAGCAGGCCGGCGCGGTCGGCCTGCTGGTCGGATCGCTGCTCGCCGCCCGGATGCGTCCCCGCCGGCCAGTGCTGCTGGGCAACCTGGCCCTGGCCACGTACGCCGCGCCGTTGCTGCTGCTCGCCGTCGCCGCGCCCGCCCCGGTGAGTATCAGCGCGTACTGCCTCGCGCTGGTCGCGCTCGGCTTCCTCAACCCGGTCTGGGAGACCGTCGTGCAGGGCCAGTTCCCGCCCGAGGTGCTGGCCCGGGTCACCTCGTACGACTGGCTGATGTCGCTGGGCGCCATGCCGGTCGGGTACGCCCTCGCCCCGCTCGCCGCCGGGGCCTGGGGTCCGTCCGCACCCCTCGCCGTAGCCGGCGTGCTGGTGCTGCTCGCCTGCGTCGGCACCGCCGCCGTCCCCGGCGTACGCCGGCTGGGCTGGCCGGTCAGCGCCCCGGCCGCACCCCCGGAACAGGTGCCGGCGGGGCGCTGACCGGCCCGGTCACAGCCGGTGCCCGGTGGTGGCGTCCACGTCGGCGGGGACCTCGTCGTGCCGGTCCCCCACGCTGGACGTGCCCGACGGCTCGAACATCAGGATCGACGCGCCGTCCGGCGCGGACGGCCGGTGCTCCACCCCGCGCGGCACCACGAACACCGCGCCGCGCGGCAGCACCACCTCCCGCTCGGCGCCGTCCGCGCCGTCGCGCAGAGCGATCCGCAGCTCGCCGTCGAGCACCAGGAAGAACTCGTCGGTGTGGTCGTGGGAGTGCCAGACGTGCTCGCCCGCCACCTTCGCGATCCGTACGTCGTAGTCGTTGACGATGGCGACGATGCGGGGGCTCCACAACTGGTCGAAGCGCCCCAGGGCGGCGGCCAGCTCGATCGGCTCAGCTCTCATGCGTCAATCCTTGCGTACCGGTCACAGAGGGCGATGCATGACATGCAACCCCACCCGGCCCAGGGTGGGGTGGGCGAAGGATTCCGGCACCGTGCCGATCACCGCGAAGCCCAGCCGCCGGTACAGCTCCACAGCCGCATCGTTGGTCTCCACCACCGCGTTGAACTGCATCGCGGCGTACCCCCGTCGGCGGGCCCAGTCCAGGGCGTACTCGGCCAGGGCCCGGCCGACGCCGCGGCCCCGGGCGTGGGCGGCGACCATGAAACTGGCGGTGGCCACGTGCGCGCCGGGGCCGGGTCGGTTGGTGCCCATCTTGGCGGTGCCGAGGATCCGCCCGCCCTCGTCGGCGACCACCGTGTGGCCGGGCGGTCGTTCCACCCACACGTCGTAGGCGACCTCGGCGGGCCACGTCGGGTCGTAGGGGAAGGTCTCCCCGCTGGTGATGACGTCCTCGACGATCGGCCAGACCTGCGCCCAGTCGGCCTCGGTGAACTCGCGAATCCGCATTCCGGGAACACTAGCGAGGCGGCCCGCCTCGCTGCGATCCGGTTTCCAGCGCTCCGTACCCGAACTGTGATCCCGCGGACCGGCGAACGGGACCGCGCGTGGCACCTGCATGGACCATCATGGGCGCATGGTCGAACCCGCCACCGACCTGGACCGTCGCGACGCTGCTCCAGCGCCGCCCAAGGTCGCCGGGCCGCCGCCACCCGGCCCCCGCACGGCCGGCCCGTGGCTGGTCGGCGGCGCTGTCACCGCCGCGCTGCTGCTGCTCGCCGGCCGTTACGGCTACCACCGCGACGAGCTGTACTTCCTGCTCTGTGGCCGTCACCTCGACTGGGGATACGCCGACCAGGGGCCCCTGGTGCCGGCCCTGGCCCGGCTGGCGGACACCATCGCGCCCGGCAACCTGGTGGTGCTGCGCACGCCGTCGGCACTGATCGCCGGCGCGGCGGTCGTCCTGGTCGCGGCGATCGCCCGGGAGTTCGGCGGCGGCCGGGGCGCCCAGCTGCTCGCCGCGTTCCTCGGCGCCGTCGCGGGGATCGTGCTCACCCCCGGCCACCTGCTCAGCACCACCACGGTCGACCTGCTGGTCTGGCTTGCCGCCGCCTGGTGCGCGGTGCGGATGCTGCGCACCGGGGACAGCCGCTGGGCCCTCGGCATCGGGCTGGCGCTGGGCGCCGGCATGCTCAACAAGCTACTGCCCGCCCTGCTCGCCGTGGGCCTGCTGGCCGGGGTGGCGATCGCCGGGCCGCGCCGGCTGCTGCGCGACCGGTGGGTGCACGCCGCCGCCGGCATCGTCGTCGTGCTGGCCGCGCCGTACCTGGTCTGGCAGGCCGCGCACGGCTTCCCCCAGCTGTCCGTGGCCTCCCAGATCGCCGGCGGCGACAGCTCCTACAGCGGCCGCCTCGACGCGATTCTGTTGAAACTGGTCATCATCAGCCCGGTCGCGGTGCCGATCTGGATCGCCGGGCTGGTGGCACTGCTGCGCCGCCCGGCCTGGCAGGCGTACCGGGCGATCGGCTGGGCCTGGCCGGTGGTGTTCGCCATCGTGCTGCTCGCCGGCGGAAAGGGCTACTACGACGCACCGCTGCTGCTGGTCGTCACCGCCGCCGGCGCGGTGGTCACCACCGACTGGGCGGGCCGGGGCCTGATACGGGCCCGGCAGGCGCTGCTCGCCGCCGGCGCCGCCGTGGCGGTGACCGGCAGCGTGATCCTGCTGCTGCCGGTCCTGCCCGCCGACCGGCTGCCCGGCTTCGTGGTCGACGTCAACTACGACGCGGGCGAGACCATCGGCTGGCCCGCGTTCACCGACTCGCTCGCCGCCGTCCACCGTGGCCTGCCGCCCGAGCAGCGGCAACGCGCGGTGATCCTGACCGGCAACTACGGCGAGGCGGGCGCGGTGGCCCGGTACGGGCCGCAGCGGGGGCTGCCGCGGGCGTACTCCGGGCACAACAGCATGGTCGCGTTCGGCCGACCGCCCGAGGGCGCCGACGTGGTGATCGCGGTCGGCTGGGCCCACCCCGACCAGCTACGGGGCTGGTTCACCGAGGTTACTGAGGCCGGCCGGATCGACCAGCGGGTCGATGTCGACAACGACGAGAACGGGTTGCCCATCTTCGTCTGCCGCGGGCTGCGGCGGCCGTGGGCGCAGATCTGGGAGACCGAGGTACGCCACGCCGGCTGACCACGGTCGCAGGCCGTGAATACTTGTCGGCATGCTCTGGGGTGTCAGTGGTCCGGTCTTCCTGCTCGACTATGTCGCGGGGGTGGCCGGGGCCCTCGCGATCGCGTTGTCCGTGCGGGCGCTGGCCGGGTGGCGGGCCCGCGGCGAGCCGCTGTCGACCGTCGAGCTGGCGTACCTCACCGACCGGGCCGGGTTGGCCTGCCAGGTGGGCATGGCGGCGCTGCGCCGGGTCGGCCTGGTGCACCTCGGCGAGCTGGCGACACTGTCTGTGGACGGGCCGCCACCACCCCGGTCCGCCCCGCTGGTGCGCGCCCTGCACGCCGCGCTGCGCCGGCCGCAGACCTGGGCCGCGGTGCTCGCCGACCCCGGCGTGGGCCGCGCGCTGCGCCGGCTGGTGAGCCGGCTCGTCCGCGACGGCTGGCTGCTCACCCCGGCGCAGCGGCGTCGCGTGGCGCTGGGCACCCTGCCGTTGTTCGCGGTCGCCGCCGTCGGGGTGACCCGGCTGCTGGACAGCGCGGTCGAAGTGCGCGATGCCGGCGGTCCCGCCTCCATGGCGGGCCTGCTGCTGTGCTGCCTGGCCACCGTGCTCGGCGGCTGGTGGCTGTGCGAGGTGCCGGAGACCGGCGCGGCCGCGCGGCGGCTGCTACGCCGACAGCGCCACACCTACGCCGCGCTGGCGCCGGAGCAACGGCCCGTATGGAGCGAACGCGGCACAGACGAGCTGCTGACCGCGATGGCGGTGTTCGGGCCGCGCCCGCTGCTCGCCGTCGACCCGGCCTTCGCCGAACTGGTCGGGGTCGACCCCGATCGCACGCGGCCGCGCGACTACGCCACCACCAAGCGGCGCTGATCGCGGTTTTGCGAGCGCGGCCGGGGATCAGCGGAGTTCGGCAGCGAGGTGGATCACCTTCGCGAGGTCCTTCACCTCCACGTCGTCGGTGGCTGCGCCCGCCCGCTCCGCGATCGCCGCCAGGTCGTCCAGGCGCACCTCCCGGCCGGAGGGGCCATCCTGCAGCGCCTGGGCGAAGTAGGCGGCCGCGTAGCAGGTCCGCAACCGGGGGGACGCGTCCCGGAAAGCCCGGTTCAGGTCGGTGACAGTTACCGATTCGTACGCTTCGGCGGCCTCATGGTTCCCAGGATCGGTCCATCGCACGTGCACGCCGGCGACCCGGGCCGACGGGGACGGCTCGTCGGCGAGCCGGACGGCGTAGAGCGCCGTGACGCTGTGGCCCGGTCCGACCTCGCCGCCGTCGACGCGGTCGTCGCGGAAGTCCTCATCGTCGATCGCCCGGTTGTCGTATCCGATGAGGCGGTAGGACCGCACGGTCTTCGGTTCGAAGCTCACCTGCACCTTGGCGTCGAGCGCCCGGACGCTCAATGTCGCCGGCAACTGTCGGGCGAACACCTTTCGGGCCTGGGCCCGCTCGCTGACGTACACCACGAAGCCGTCGCCCTTGTCGGCCAGTTGCTCCATCAACTCGTCGCCGTACTCGCTGCCGACCCCCACGCCGAGCAGTGAGATCTCCTTCTCCGCCTCGTCGCGTACCCGGCGCAGAATCGGCTCCGCCTTCGTCGCGCCCGTGTTGGCGAGACCGTCGGAGAGCACGATGACCCGGTTCGTCTTGCCGGGGCGGAAGCCGTCGCGGGCCACCCGGTAGCCGAGCACCAGGCCGGCTTCAAGGTTGGTGCTGTCCTCCGTCTGGAGGGAGTCGATGGCGTCGTGCAGCTTGTCGGCGTCGGAGAGGCGGGTCATCTCCCGGACCACCCGGGCCCGGTGGCTGAACGCGACGATGGCGATGGAGTCGGTGCGCCGCAGCTGGTCCACGAGCGTGTGCAGCGCGTCCTTGACGAGGTCGAGCCGGCCGGGCTCATCCATCGACCCGGAGACGTCGACGACGAAGGTGAGGGCGGCGTCGGGTCGGCTCTCCTCGTCCTCCGAACGGGTCTGCAGTCCGACCCGCATCAACCGGACCTGCCCGGAAGCCTCGTGGGTGTCCGGGAGGCGGGCGCCGTCGACGTGCACGGCGAAGCCGTCGCCGGCGGGCTCGGTGTAGTCCTGCCGGAAGGAATTGACGAACTCCTCGGGCCGCACCGCGGTCTGCTCCGGCAGTTGTCCGTCCATGATGAGCCGGCGGGCGTAGCCGTAGGACGCGGTGTCGATGTCGACGCCGAAGGTGGAGCGCGGATCGTCCTCCGTCGCGGTTTCGTCCCCGCCAGACCAGGGCGTGTCGCCGTGGTGACGGACGGGTGCGTGGGCCGTGTCGCTTCGCTGCGCGCCCCCGGTGGAGCACGCGGTGACCGTCATCGTGATGGCGAGCGCCGCCAGCAGCAGCGGCGTTCGTCTCATGTGGACCATCGGATCCTCCCGACAGGTTGGGGGCCGGCGATCCGGCCGTTGCGTGCCGGATCCGTCACCGTCATTGACGCAGATGGACAGTGCGGCGGATCCCGTCGTGGCCGAGCCGATACCCAAGCGTGAACGTCGTGACCACTCCGTGTGCGGAATGTGACCTGAACCGGCCGGCAATGCGCTCGCGGGCCGTTCGCGCCAGGCAGCAGCCGTCGACCCCTGGGCTACGATCTGCGGACCTGCGGGCGAGGCGCCTGCCGGCCCCAGTCAGCGCAGGGTGTCCGTCCCGGCGTTGGCGTACTGCTCGTCGAGGTCGCCTGACGGCGCGCCGCCGACTCCGATGGCCCCGACGATCTGACCGCCGACGGTCACCGGCACGCCACCGGCGAGGAACAACGTTCCGGGGATGTCGCGCAGCGTGGCGCCCTGGCCGGTGACCCGGCCGGCGAGCGCGGAGGTCGGCTGGCCGAAGGAAGCGGCCGTGAACGCCTTGCGAATCGCGGACTCGGCCGTCTGGGGGCCCGCGCCGTCGCCCTTGAGCTGTACCTGGACGGTGCCCGATCGGTCGAGGACCACGACGGTGACACGGTGGCCGCCCTTCTCGGCCGCCTTGAGTGTCGCTTTGGCTGCGCGCAGCGCCGCGTCGATGTCGAGTGACGGGTTGGTGACCACGTCGCTCCTGGCTGCGGTAGCGGCGGCGCTGTACGCGACCGCGGGCTCGGCGGCGTTGGCATTGATGGTGACGCCGGTGACGGTGGCCACAGCCACGGCGCCGGCGACCAGGCCGAGCGTGGCCCGGCGGCGGACGTTGATCATCCCAATGCTCCTCTTGTTCGACGGTCGAGTCGAGGTGACGTCCCCCAGGCTGATCGTGATCCGCGGAACGGACATGGCCCACCGGATCCAACCGCGATACATCAGACGGTTGATTCGCCCGCCGGAGACCTGCCGTACGCTGGGCATTCATCAAGATCAGCGGGAAGGCGTGAAGGAGGTGCGGTAATGCGGGAGGACCGGCTGCGCTCGGCGATGCGGTGGGGCTTTCTGCTCCTGCTGGCCGCCTCCGCTTCCCGTTATGTAGCGCACCACGGCTGGGGAGCCGCAACCGTCGGCGTGCTGGCGCTGGCCGGGGTACTACTGGCCGCGTACGCGATGAACGAGCTGGGCCGTTTCGCGCCCGGAGCCCGCTTCGCGGCGCTGATTGTCGCGTTCCTCGCGCTGGTGCTCGTCGCGCCGAGCTTCGCCTGGTGCGCGATCCCGCTGTTCTTCCTGGGCCTGCGCCAACTCCCCCAACGCGCGGTCTGGCCACTGGTCGGGCTGCTGACCGCCGCGGTCGTGATCGCGCAGATCCGCCTCGCCGACCGGTTCGACCCCAGCCTCCTGCTCGGGCCGGTCGGCATCGCCGCCGTCACCACCACCGTCTTCGTCGAACTGGACCGGCAGAACCGGGCCCGGCAAAACGCGCTCGACGACCTCCTGGCCACCCGCGATGAGCTGGATCGCAGCCAGCGCGAAGCCGGGGCGCTGGCGGAACGAGCCCGGCTGTCACGGGAGATCCACGACACCCTCGCCCAGGGCCTGTCGAGCATGAACCTGCTGCTGCAGGCGGCCGACCAGGACTGGGACACCGAGCCCGCGCAGGCGCGTGGGCATGTGCGGCAGGCCGCGGCGACCGCCCGGGAGAACCTGGCCGAGGCGCGCCGCTTCGTCCGCGGGCTGGCCTCGCCGGCGCTCGACAACGCCTCGTTGACCGACGCCCTACGGCGGTTGTGCGCGGCGACCGAGCGGGACACCGACACCCCGGTCCGATTCACCGTGGCGGGCACGGTCGTGCCGCTCGGCGTCGACAACGAGGTCGCCCTGCTACGGGTCGCGCAGAGCGCCTTGGCCAACGTCCGCCGCCACGCACACGCACACCAGACCGCGGTGACGCTGACCTACGGCGACGAGGAAGTGATGCTCGACGTGTACGACGACGGCACAGGTTTCGACCCGGCGGTCACCAGCGGATTCGGGCTGACCGGCATCCGCGAACGGATAGCGCACCTCCGCGGCACGGTCACCATCGAAAGCGCACCCGGTGAGGGCACCGCGCTCGCCGTGTGCCTGCCACTGCGGGAGGCGCGATGACGGCCCCGCTGCGGCTGATCCTGGTCGACGACCATCCGGTGGTCCGCGCCGGCCTCCGCGCGCTGCTCGGCGCCCGGCCGGACATGGCCGTGGTCGCCGAGGCGGCCACGGCTGACGACGCCGTCCGGCAGTCCGCCGCGCTGCGCCCCGACGTGGTGCTGATGGACCTGCAACTCGGCAACGGAGTCGACGGGGTCGCGGCCACCGAGCACCTCCTCGCCCTGCCGGACCCGCCGCGCGTGCTGGTGTTGACCACGTACGACACCGAGGAGGACATCATGCGCGCGATCGAGGCCGGCGCGACCGGATACCTGCTCAAGGACTGCCTGCCCGAGGAACTCTTCCGCGCCGTGCACGCCGCCGCCGCCGGACAGACGGTCCTCTCCCCGCCGGTCGCGGCCCGGCTGATGGACCGGATGCGCGGGCCGCGCACCACCCTCAGCACCCGCGAGGTGGAGATCCTCACGCTGCTCGCCCGCGGCCATGCCAACAAGGAGATCAGCCGGCGGCTGTTCATCAGCGAGGCCACCGTCAAGACCCACCTGGTCCACATCTACACCAAGCTCGGCGTCGACTCCCGTACCGCGGCGGTGCACGCCGCCGTCGAACGGAAGCTGATCCGGCTGTGAAGCGCCGTACCCTGCTGTCCCTCACCCTTACCCTCACCGTGGCCGGCTGCACGCGGCCCGACCCGACACCACTCTGGGAGGAACGCATGACCACGCCCGCCGACCAGGCCCTGCTCGCCGCGGCGAGCGCCGGCGACACGGAAGGCGTACGCGCCGCACTGGCGGCCGGCGCCGACCGGGAAACCCGCGATACGCGGCGGCGTACGGCGTTGCTGCTGGCCGTCGCGAACGACCACGTCGAGGCCGCCCGCGTGCTCGTCGACGCCGGCGCCGACCCGAACGCGCTCGACGACCAGCACGACACTCCGTGGCTGGTGACGGGCGTGACCGGCAGCGTGGCGATGCTCGAGGTCCTGCTGCCGTCGGGGCCGGATCTGACGATCGTGAACCGGTACGGCGGGATCTCGGTCATCCCGGCGAGCGAGCGTGGCCACGTCGACTACGTCCGCCGCGTCGTCCGTACCGGCATCAACGTCAACCACGTCAACAACCTTGGCTGGACCGCCCTGCTGGAATGCGTCATCCTCGGCGACGGAACGAAGCCGTACCAGCAGATCGCGGAGATCCTCGTGGCCGCCGGCGCGGACGTCCACCTGCCCGACAAGGACGGCGTCGACGCGCTGCAACACGCACGCCACCGTGGATACCAGCAGATCGTCGCCGTCCTGTCACGGTGAGCACAGCACGGGTGCTGGCCCGTCTCCACACCGATGGTCCAGGCGAAGTCGCGCTGCTGCGGCCCGGCGGCGCATGCGGCACAGTGACACCGGCGGCCGGCACACGGCCGGAACACGAAGGGCGGTGGCCGGTGGAGGGTCCGACCGGGGTGGTCTTTCCCCTGACCGACGGGACGCGCAGCACGACGGCACTGGGCCGCGCCGTGCTCGCCGACGCCCTGCGCGCGGTCGACCCGGTCGGCACGCGCTCGGCGGAGCACGAGACGAACTGGCGGCACGGCTACGTGGGCCATTTCCGCCGGCTCGTCGAGGCGGGACTGCTCTCCCGCGACGCCGCGGTGAGCATCGCCCGCGACGGTCTCGCCGCCCTGCACGCCCGGATGCGGGTCGTCGGTGCGGACGGGGCGGAGTCGCCGCTGAACGACGTCTTCGCCACCACCGACGCCGGGCAGCCGCCGCTGGAAACCGCCACCGTCGCCGGCACCGGCGAGCCCGAACGGGAACTGTCGCTGCCGTACCGCGGCCAGCGGCTGCGCGGCGACGAGCTGCACCGCCGGCTCGACACCTGGGTCACCGCCGGGGTGATCGAGCCGTCCTGCGCCGAGGCGGTCCGCGCCGTCATGGTCAACCCCGACTGGCTCGACCTGCGCGACCAGCGCATCGTCGTGCTCGGCGCCGGCGCCGAGATGGGCCCGCTGCCGTCGGTGCTGCGCTGGGGCGGCGACGTGGTCGCGGTGGACCTGCCGCGGCCCGACATCTGGCGGCGGCTGCTGCACACCGCCCGCCGGTACGCCGGCCGGCTGCACCTGCCGGTGCGCCCCGGCACCGGCGACGACGACCAGGCCCTCGCCGCCGGCGCCGGCGCGGACCTGCTGCACCGCCTCCCCCAGGCCGCGCAGTGGCTGCTCGGCATGGACGGCCGGCTCGTGCTCGGCAACTACGTCTACGCCGACGGCACCACCAACGTCCGGGTCGCCATGGCCGTCGACGCGCTCACCCGCCACCTGCAACAGTGCCGCGACGACGTGGCGTTGGCCTTCCTCGCCACACCCACCGACGTGTACGCCGTCCCCGCCGAGGCGGTGCAGCACGCCGAGCGGGGGTACGCCGCGCGCGGCCTCGCCCGCAGGTCGCTGCGCGTGCTCTCCGGCGGCCGGCTGCTGCACCGCAACTACCCGCCCGGCGCCGACCCGGGCGTCAACGACAGCCTGGTGCCGCAGCAGGGCCCGAACTACGCCCTGGCCAAGCGGCTGCAACGGTGGCGGGCGACGGTGGCACGCGAGGCCGGGACGACCGTGTCGTTCAAGGTCGCCCCACCGACGCGTACCCGCTCGGTGCTGCGCAACCGGGCACTCGCCGCCGCATACGCGGGCGCGCACCGGTTCGGCATCGAGGTGTTCGACCCGGCCACCAGCAACACCCTGATGGCCGCGCTGCTCGTGCACGACCTGCGTACCGGTGGCGGCCCGGCGCACGAGCAGCCGTGGCGGGATGAGGCGTACGGGGCGGCGCACGGCGGGCTCTGGCGGGTGCCGTACGCCCCGCGCAGCGCCCTCGGCCTCGCGGTCCTGCTCGGTCTCGGTGCCGCCCGCGGCTGAACGTGTGATCGGGGCGGCCGGGGTGAATCATGAACGGGTGGTCAAGAGACCCGGGAAAAAGCCTCGGCCGTCGCGTTCCCGGCGCGGACTGGCCCCGGGGCCGTCCGGGCTGCCTGCACCGCCGGCACCGCCCGTGTGGCGGCTCCAACTCGCGATGTACGGCTGGCTCGCGTTCACGGTGCTCGCCGGGGTCGGCTTCTGCGTTGGTGCGGGCATCTACGTCCGCGACGAGGTCGCGCTCGATCTCCATCACCGGTACGCGGTCGGGCGCGTGATCGACGTGCACACCTCTGTCCGGGGGCCGGGCTCGGTGCGGGTCAGCTATCTGGCCGACGGGCGGCAGGTTGAGGCGTGGGTCGAGCAGCCGTGGTTCGGCCGCGACGCCGACGTCGACGATGAGGTGCGCATCGAGTACCTGGCGTCGGATCCCACGGTCGCGCGCCGCGCCGGCGCACATGACCTGGTGGGGGTCGTCGTGGCGGTTGGCGTCCCGCCTCTCGTCGCACTCGCACCCGCGCTGCTGCGCCACCGCCGTCACCGGGCCTGATACCGCATCCTCCCCGGGACATTGTGATCGCCCGGCCAGGATGGTCTACCGGGCGAGGACGTCGACGGCGAGCTCCCGCACCACCGACTCGTCGACGTCCACGCCGAGCCCTGGCCCGGTCGGCACCCGGGCGACGCCGTCCTTGATCTCGACGGTCGCCCCGCTGGCGTATGACGACTCCAGGAACTGCCGCCCGTTGAGGTCCACCGGCGTGTCGATGCCGTACGCCGCGAACAGGTGCAGCGAGGCGGCCAGGCCGAGGTCGGAGTCGGTGAGGCCGGAGCCCATCAGCCGCACCCCGGCGTCCTCCGCGAGGGCGCAGAGCCGCCGCGACAGCGTCAACCCGCCGCTGCGCTGCACCTTGGCGATGGCCACGTCCACCGCGTCGAGCTTGACGAAGGTGGCCAGGTCGCTCGGGTGGCGCAGGCTCTCGTCGAGCGCGACCGGAACCGGCGACGCCTCCCGCAGGCGGCGCAGTCCGGCGACGTCGTTGGCCGGCAGCGGCTGCTCGAACGCGGTGACGTCGAGGTCGGCCAGCCGCCGGGCCATCCGCAGCGCGGCGTCCACGGTGTACGCCTGGTTGGCGTCGACCCACAGCGCGCCCTGCGGCGCGGCCTCGCGGACCGCCCGCACCACGGCGACGTCCTCGGCCTCGCTGTGCAGGCCGATCTTCACCTTGAACGCCCGGTAGCCGAGGGCGTGTCCCTCGGCTACCGCGTCGGCCACCTCGGCGGCGGTCTGCCCGGACACGATCCAGCCCAGCTCGATCGTGTTCCGGCGGCGCTGCCCCCACAGCACGCCGACGGGCACGCCGAGCGCCCGGCCGAGCAGGTCGTGCAGCGCGACGTCGACGGCGCACTTGGCCAGCGGCGCGCCGATGGTGAAGCCCCGGTTGACCGCGCGGTCGAAGGCGGTGGTCACCCCGTCGAGGTCCCAGGCCGGGCGGCCGAGGACGGCCGGGGCCAGGTACCGGTCGATGGTGGTGACGATCGACTCGGCGGTCTCATACGTCCAGGCCGGGATCGGGGTGGCCTCGCCCCAGCCGGTCAGCCCGTCGGCGGTGACCTTGACCAGCACCCGGATGCTGGGCTGGCCGGCGACGGCGACCGACCCGCCGGACACCCCGAACGAGCGCACGGTGGGTAGGGCGACGGCATACGTCCGCACCGAGTCGATGGCCAGCCCGGCCAGGTCAGCGGCGAGAGAATTCACGATGTCCTCCGTCAGTTCAGCTCGGCGGTGCTGGCCCGGAGGACCACCTCGCCGCCCATCCTCAGGATCCGGCGGCGGTTCCGCCCGGTGTTGTCGGTGAGCGCCAGCTCCATTGCCTTCTCCCCGATCTGCTGCAGCGGCAGCGCGACGGTGGTCAGCGGCGGGGTGAGGTCGCGGACGATCGGGATGTCGTCGAAGCCGGCGACGGACACGTCGTGCGGGACGGACAGCCCGTGGTCGCGCAGCGCCGCGCAGGCGCCGATGGCCATCACGTCGGTCAGCGCGAACACGCAGGTGGCGGTCAGCCCGCGGGCGAGCAGCTCGGTCATCGCGCCGTAGCCGCCGTCGCGGGTGAACGGGCCCTCCACGATGTCGGTCGGGGCCAGCGGCACGCCGGCCTTCTTCAGCTCGTCGCGGAAGCCGCCCAGCCGGTCGACGACGGTGGTCAGCGCCGGCGGCCCGGCCAGCACCGCGAACCGGCGGTGACCCAGGTCGAGCAGGGCGCGGGCCATGGCGGCCGCCCCGGCCCGGTTCTCCGGCAGCACGCTGTCGACCTTGAGGCTGCGGTGCCGGCTGACCACGGCGACCCGGCCCCCGCCCTCCAGGTAGGGCTTCAGCTCGGCGTCCAGCGCGCCCTCCCAGCGCGGGTCCTCGAATCCGGAACCGATGAGCAGGATGGCCAGCGCCCGCTCGGCACGCAGCATCGACACGTATGCGATTTCCCGCTCCGGGTCACGGAACGTGCTGGCCAGCATCACCAGCAGGTTCTTGTCCCCGACGACCCGCATGACTCCGCCGGCGATCGCGGCGAAGTACGGGTCGCTGACGTCGTGGCAGATCACCCCGACCGTGCGGTGCGACGCCCCGGCCAGGGCGCGGGCGTGCGCGTTCGGCGTGTACGCCAACTGCTCCGCCGCCGCCAGCACCCGGTCCCGCAGCTGTGGGGTCACCCGCATGCCGTTGAGCGCTCGGGAGGCCGTGGCGAGTGAGACCTCGGCGGCTCTGGCCACGTCCTCCAGCGTCACGTGCGTCCGTGGCTGCATGGACTTCCCCCTGCGGAACTTCTTGACCGGAAGATTTCGGCATGGTTACCGTAGCACCCTGAAAGCGCTTACTGAAAGCGCATTCAGGGTGGGCTCACCGGGGTGTTTCCCGGTGGGTTCGGCCCTGCTGACGGCACGCGCCTACTCAACGGCTGGGTTCCCGGAGTCGCCGGCCAGCCACGGAGAACGGAGGGTCATGGCCGCGCAGAGCACCATCGAGCAACCGGAGCCGACCGCGGCGGCCCGCACCCCCGCGTCGGTCGCCCGTCGCCGGGATCCGGCCGGCGCGGGGCTGCTCCGCTTCGTCCAGGGCGCCTGGCGCCCCGCCGCGGTCCTCGCGGCGATCTTCGTCGTCTGGTGGGCGGTGACCGCGGCGGAGTTGGTCAAGCCCTACCTGGTCCCCTCGCCGGGCGCGACCCTGGACGTCGTCCTCAGCCAGACCAGCTACTTCGCCCACCACACCTGGATCACCAGTTACGAGACGGTACTGGGCTTCGCCATCGCGATCGTGGTCGGCGTGCTGTCCGCCGTCGTCATGGTCTATTCCCCGACGGTCGAGAAGAGCCTCTACCCACTGCTGCTGTTCGCCCAGGTGATCCCGAAGATCGCGATCGCGCCGCTGTTCATCGTGTGGCTCGGCTTCGGGCTCTCACCGAAGGTCGTCGTGGCGGTGCTGATGGCCTTCTTCCCGATCGTCATCTCCACGGTCACCGGCCTCAAGTCGATCGACCCGGAGATGCTGCAACTGTCGGCGACCATGGGCGCGGGCCCCGGCCAGACCTTCATAAAGATCCGCTTCCCGGCCGCCCTGCCGCACCTGTTCGCCGGCCTCAAGGTCGCCGCCACGATGGCCGTCACCGGCGCCGTGGTGGGCGAGTTCGTCGGTGCCAACGAGGGCCTCGGCTACGTGATCCTGCAGGCCAACGGGAACCTCGACACCCCGACGCTGTTCGCCGGGCTGCTCATCATGTCGCTGCTCGGCGTCGTCCTGTTCGTGCTCGTGGAACTGCTTGAGCACCTCGTCCTTCCATGGCACGCCAGCCGCCGTACCGACACCGCTACGACGTCGCTCTGAATAGGAGACCCACCCCATGAAGTTGCGCACCCTCGCCGCCGCGCTCGTGCCGGCGCTCCTACTGGCCACCACCGCCTGCGGCTCGTCCTCGGACAAGCAGAGCAAGAACCCCCAGGGCCAGGACAAGGTCACCCTCACCCTCAACTGGTACCCGTACGGCGAGCACGCGCCGTTCTACTTCGGCAAGAAGCAGGGCATCTTCGCCAAGCACGGCATCGACCTGACCATCCAGGCCGGCCAGGGCTCGCAGAAGACCGTCCAGGCGACCGCCGCCAAGCAGACCGACTTCGGCTGGGCCGACACCCCCGCCCTGCTCTCCGCCGTCAGCCAGGGCATGGACGTCAAGAGCGTCGGCGTCTTCCTGCAGACCACCCCGTCGTCGGTGCAGTTCTTCAGCGACAAGAACATCAACTCCCCCGCCGACCTCAAGGGCAAGACCATCGCCTCCACCGCCGGCGACGCGCTGAGCAAGACCTTCCCGGCGTTCCTCAAGGCCAACGGCCTCAGCGAGGGTGACGTGACCCTGCAGAACACCGACCCGGCCGGCAAGATGGCCGCCGTCATGTCGGGCAAGACCGATGCGCTGCTCGGCTTCGCCACCGACCAGGGCCCGACGATGCAGGAGAAGGCCGGCAAGCCGGTCTCCTATCTCAAGTTCGCCGACAACGGCCTGACCTTCTTCAGCAACGGCCTGATCGCCTCCACCGACACCATCAAGGACAAGCAGGACCTGGTCAAGCGGATGGTCGCGGCCACCAGTGAGGCGTGGTCCGCCGCCGAGAAGGACGCGGGCGGCGCCGTCGCGGCGATGGCGGGCGCCTCCCAGCAGCTGCCGTCGGAGAAGGTCCTCACCGACCAGTTCAGCGCCACGGTGCAACTCCTGCACACCGACGCCACCAAGGGACAGGCCCCCGGCGTCAACGACGAGGCCGACTGGACGAAGACCATCACCGTCTTCGCCGACGCCGGCGTGATCACCAAGGCGGAGTCGCCGTCGACCTACTGGGACGCGAGCTTCGCGCCGAAGGGATGAACCCGATGACGGCCGGCAACACCACCACGCAGCGGTCCACGGACGCCACGGCGACCGGCGCCGCGGTCGAGATCGACCAGGTCGCGGTCCGCTTCCGTACCAAGAAGAAGGACGTCACCGCGCTGCGCGACGTCTCGCTGCGGATCGAGCCAGGTGAGTTCGTCTCGATCGTCGGCGCCTCCGGCTGCGGCAAGTCGACGCTGCTGAAGTTGGTGTCCGGCCTGCTGCGGCCGTCGTCCGGCCAGGTCCGCCTGCACGGCGAGGACGTGCGGGGGCCGCGGCGCGACATCGGGTACGTCTTCCAGCGCGCCGCCCTGCTCGAGTGGCGCACCGCCCGGCGCAACATCCTGCTGCAGGCGGAGATGCGTCGCATGCCCCGGGCCGAGGCACGCCAGCGGGTCGACGAGCTGATCGCGATGACCGGTCTGACCGGCTTCGAGGACGCGTACCCGAACGAACTGTCCGGCGGGATGCAGCAGCGGGTGGCCCTGTGCCGCGCGCTGCTGCACCGCCCCCCGGTCCTGCTCATGGACGAACCGTTCGGGGCCCTGGACGCCCTCACCCGCGAGCAGATGAACGTCGAGCTGCGGCGGATCTGGCGGGAGACCGGCACCACCGTCCTGCTGGTCACCCACTCCATCGCCGAGGCGGTATACCTGGCCAACCGGGTGATCGTCATGACCCCTCGACCCGGCACCGTCGCCGAGGTCATCGACGTCGACCTCCCCGTCGAGCGTGAATACGGCCCGACGATGTCGGAGCCGGAGTTCGCGCGCGCCACGGGACGCATCCGAAACCTGCTCGGTGCGACGACGACCGCCGAATAACACCGGACCTGGGAAGGAAACACACGTGGAGCGCACGTCTATCGGGATCATCCTCAACGGCGTGACCGGACGGATGGGCTACCGCCAGCATCTCGTCCGGTCCCTGCTCGCCATCCGCGAGCAGGGCGGCCTGCCCGCCCGCGACGGCAGCCGCATCTGGCCCGAGTTGACCCTGGTGGGCCGCAACGAGGCCAAGCTCGCCGAGATCGCCGCTCGGCATGGCCTCACGTCGTACACGACCGACCTGGACGCCGCGCTCGCCGACGACTCCCACCAGATCTACTTCGACGCGCAGGTCACCGCCCAGCGGGAGAAGGCCATCCGCGCGGCGATCGACGCGGGCAAGCACGTGTATACCGAGAAGCCGCTCGCCGAGGGGCTGACGGGCTCCCTGGAACTGGCCCGGCTCGCCGCCGCCAAGGGCATCAAGAACGGCGTCGTGCAGGACAAGCTGTTCCTGCCCGGCCTGCGCAAGCTCAAGCGGCTGGTCGACGGCGGCTTCTTCGGCCGGATCCTGTCCGTACGCGGCGAATTCGGCTACTGGGTGTTCGAGGGTGACTGGCAGACCGCCCAACGGCCGAGCTGGAACTACCGTGCCGAGCACGGCGGCGGCATCGTCGTCGACATGTTCCCGCACTGGCACTACGTGCTGGAGCAGATCTTCGCTCCGGTCACCGCGGTGACCGCGCACATCGCCACCCACATCCCCGAGCGGGTCGACGAGAACGGCCAGACCTACCAGGCCACCGCCGACGACGCCGCGTACGGCATCTTCGAGCTGGCCGGCGGCATCACCGCGCAGCTCAACTCCTCCTGGGCCGTGCGCGTGTACCGGGACGAGCTGGTCGAGTTCCAGGTCGACGGCACCCACGGCAGCGCCGTGGCCGGGCTGCGCGAATGCCGCATCCAGCACCGGGGCGCCACCCCGATGCCGGTGTGGAACCCGGACCTGCCCGCCACCGAGAACTTCCGCGGCCAGTGGCAGACCGTCCCCGACAACGAGGACTTCGACAACGGGTTCAAGGTCCAGTGGGAGGCGTTCCTGCGCCACGTCGTCGACGACGAGCCGTTCCCGTGGGACTTCCTGGCCGGCGCCCGCGGCGTGCAGCTCGCCGAGGCCGGGCTGCGCTCGGCCCGGGAGGGACGGCGGATCGAGATCGAGGAGATCAGCCTGTGACCGCCCGGATCACCCTGCCCACCCCCGGCGGCGGCAGCGAGGTGCTGACCCTGCGGGAGCCGGCCGGCTGGCAGCGGCCGGCCGGCCCGCCGGCCAGCCGGATCGCGTACGCCGCGGCGCACGTGGTCGCCGACCCGTACGCCGACAACGCCCCCGGCCAACCCGCCCGGCTGGACTGGGACGCCACCCTGGACGTGCGGCGCAACCTGTGGTCCTGGGGACTCGGCGTCGCCGAGGCGATGGACACCGCCCAGCGCGGGATGGGGCTGGACTGGGCCGCCACCCGGGAACTGGTCCGGCGCAGCGCCGCCGAGGCCGCCGCCTGCGGCGGACGCATCGTCGCCGGGGCGGCCACCGACCAGCTCAACGGTGTGCCCGACACCCTCGACGACGTCGTCACCGCGTACGCCGAGCAGGTCGCGTTCGTGCAGGAGTGCGGCGCCACCGCGGTCGTCATGGCGAGCCGCCAGCTCGCCGCGCTGGCCACCGGCCCGGACGACTACCTGCGCGTCTACAACCAGGTGCTGTCCGACACGACGGCGCCGGTGGTGCTGCACTGGCTCGGCGACATGTTCGACCCGGCCCTCACCGGCTACTGGGGTTCGACCGACCTCGACGCGGCGACCAAGACGTTCGTGTCGCTGGTGGCGGCCCACGCCGACGTCATCGACGGGGTGAAGGTGTCGCTGCTCGACGCCGAACGGGAGGTCCGGTTGCGCGAACTGCTCCCGGCCACCGTCCGGGTCTACACCGGCGACGACTACCACTACCCGGAGCTGATCGCCGGCGACGGCCGGCAGTTCAGCCACGCCCTGCTCGGCGCGTTCGCGGCCATCGCCCCCGCGGCCTCGGCGGCCCTGCAACGCCTCGACGCCGGCGACACCGCGGGCTTCCGGGACATCCTCGACCCGACCGTGCCGCTGTCCCGGCACGTCTTCGCCCCGCCGACGCAGTACTACAAGACGGGTATCGCGTTCCTGGCCTGGCTCAACGGCTCCCAGCCCGGGTTCACCATGGTGGGCGGGCTGCACAGCGGGCGCAGCGTGCCGCATCTGGTGCGGGCGTTCCGCCTCGCCGACACCGCCGGCCTGCTCCTCGACCCCGACCTGGCCGTCGACCGGATGCGCCGGTACCTGTCGGTCGCCGGGGTGAGCGCGTGAGCGCCGTCGACCCCCGCCTGGCGAAACTGTCCCTCAACCAACGCACCACCGAGTCCTGGTCGGTCCGCGAGGCCGTCGAGGGCTGCGTCCGCGCCGGCATCCCGGCGATCGGCCTGTGGCGCGAACCGGTGGCCGAGATCGGGGTGGCCGCCGCCGCGAAACTCGTCGCCGACGCCGGGCTACGGGTGTCGTCGCTGTGCCGTGGCGGCTTCCTCACCGCCGACGGCGAGGCCGGCCGCGCCGCGCTGGTCGACAACCGGCGCGCCGTCGACGAGGCCGCCGGCCTGGGCACGGACTGCCTGGTCATGGTGGTCGGCGGTCTGCCGCCCGGCTCCCGCGACCTGCGCGGCGCCCGGCAGCGGGTGACCGACGCGCTCGCCGAACTGGCCCCGTACGCGGGCGAACGCGGCGTACGGCTGGCCCTGGAACCCCTGCACCCGATGTACTGCGCCGACCGGGCCGTCCTGTCGACCCTGGGGCAGGCGCTCGACCTCGCCGAGCGGTTCCCGGTCGAACAGGTCGGCGTCGTGGTCGACACCTTCCACATCTGGTGGGACCCGGACGTATGGCGGCAGATCGCCCGCGCCGGTGCCCGCATCGCCAGCTTCCAGGTGTGCGACTTCCTCACTCCGCTGCCGGCCGACGTGCTGCTCGGCCGGGGCATGATGGGCGATGGTCACATCGACTTCCCGCCGTTGCGGCGGGCGGTCGAGCAGGCCGGATACACCGGCGACACCGAGGTGGAGATCTTCAACGCCGAGGTCTGGGCGACCGACCCGGACGAGGTCCTCGCCACCATGAAGGAGCGCTACGTCCAGCTCGTGCTGGCCGACTGATGCGGGTCGTTGTCGCACCGGACTCGTTCAAAGGCAGCCTGAGCGCCCACGACGCCGCCCGGGCCCTGGCGGACGGCTGGCTCGCCCGCCGGCCCGGTGACGACGTACGGCTGCTCCCCATGGCCGACGGCGGCGAAGGAACAGTCGACGCCTTCGCCGCCGCCCTGCCCGCGGCCGAACGCCGCACGGTGGCCGTGCCCGGACCCGACGGCAACACGGTCGCCGCCGCCTGGCTGCGGCTGCCCGACGGCACGGCCGTGCTGGAGCTCGCCCAGTCCAGCGGCCTGCCGCTGATGGCCGCCCCGGATCCGCTCGGCGCGCACACGTACGGGCTCGGCGCGGTCGCGGGGGCCGCCCTCGACGCCGGCGCCATCCGCCTCGTCGTCGGCCTCGGCGGTTCGGCGTCGACCGACGGCGGCACCGGCGCGTTGCGCGCGCTGGGGCTACGGCTGCGCGACGCCCAGGGCCGGGACCTGCCGCTCGGCGGCGCCGCGCTCGCCGACCTGGCCGAGATCGACGCCACCGAACTACTCCCACCACCGCCGGGCGGGACGCACCTGCTGGTCGACGTGACCGCGCCGCTGACCGGGCCGGCCGGGGCCGCCGCGGTGTACGGCCCGCAGAAGGGTGCCGGACCGGACGACGTGACGCTGTTGGATGTGGCGATGCGCCGGTTCGCCGCGCTGACCGACGGTGACCCCGACCAGCCGGGCGCCGGCGCGGCCGGCGGCACCGCGTACGGTCTGGCGGCCCTGTGGGGCGCCCGGATCGCGCCGGGCGCCCCGACGATCGCCGCGCTGGTCGGTCTGGTTGACGCGCTCGCCGACGCGGACGTGGTACTCACCGGTGAGGGGCGGTTCGACGAGACCTCGCTGACCGGCAAGGTGGTCGGCTCGCTTTTCGAGCAAGCCGGACGGGATACGCTACGCGTCGGCGTCGTCGCCGGCCAGGTGACCGGCCCGGTGCCCGGTTCGGTGTCGGCTGCGCTCTCGCTGGTCGAGCTTGCCGGGTCGGTCACGGCCGCGCTGAGCGACCCTGCGATGTGGCTGTTCGAGGCCGGCGGCATCATGGCCCAGCGGCTAACCCGCTGACCGGCGGCGGCGAGCGCAGGGCGGCGGGGCGTCACACCAGCGTGCGATGCCCCGCCGTTTGCTCATTACTTCTGGCAGAACGGCTTGACTCCCATCGTGCTGAGGATGCCGTTGACCACGTGCTCCTTGAAGTACTCCTTTCCGGTTAGCGGGTCGTCGTTCCAGGCCGCGACGTCGTGTCCAAGGCTCGTCACCCACGAGCGGCCACCGTCGTAGTACTGGCACCAGGACACCGGATGGAAGTCACCGTGGCCGGGGTGCCCGTTGCTGCCGGTCGCACCCCCGGGCATGGTCGACTCGTCCGCTGCGGCGAGGAAGTTGACGAACGACGGGAACGGCTCCAGGTTGTACCACTCGTCCTTGAAGTCGAAGCGCTTCGGCAGGGTGCTGGTGGACACATCCCGTGTGTTGAGCACCTCCACCTCACCGTCGCGGTGCGCGCCGTGGTCGTAGAAGTTCGCACCGCCCAGCAGGCCCTGGAACCACGGCCAGTGATACATGGCACCGAGCGTGTTGTGGATCGCGACGAAACCGCCGCCGGAGCGGACGTACTGCATGAGGGCGGTTTGTGCTGCGTCATCGAGGATGGTGCGCGAGTTGCTGAGGAAGATCACGGTGTTGTAGTTGCGCAGCCGGGCGGTGGTGATCTCGTTGACGTCCTCGGTCCAGTCAACGCGGAATCCGAACTCGTTCCCCCATCGGATCATCGCGTTCTGTGCGGCGTTCGCCGCGGTCAACGGCGGATTCATTCCGGGTTTGAGCAACGGCCCGAGGTGAGCGTGCCGGGACACGCCGGTGGCGGTGTACACGAGCGCGCGAGGCGTCTGGTTCTTCTTGAACGGGGTATTCCAGTCGTGATAGCAGGACGGGTCGACGCCACGGCAGACACCGTAGACCGAGATGTTGCCGTTGTAGCGGGCGACGGGACTGTTGTCGGCCGGTCCGGCCCCTGCGGGATGGGCGAGCCAAGCCATCAGCGCGGCCACGCCGGCCAGCGCCAGGGCAACCAGCGTGCCCTGTCTGCGATTGATGCGACGCATGTTCTTCTCCTGTTTGGTAGCACGTCGACCACCTGGAGTGTGGATGGCAGGTGTCGTTGACCCAGGACGGCGCCGGTGCGCCGGGCAGGGACGGCGGCACCGGCCGCCGCCCCTGCCGGATGGTTCGTCAGGCCGGGCTGCCCGTCACCGTGAACAGACGGGTGCGGCCGATGTTGTCGAACGAGCCGAAGCCCACCCGACCGGAGGTGAAGGTGGTGTCCTTCGCGGTCAGCAGCGGATCCCGGTGCCCGTCGACGTAGACGGCGATCTCACCGGTGGCGGGCAGGTGCACGACTCGCACCTTGTGCCAGTCGGTGTCGACGATCGCCGGGTTGGCGCCGCGGGAACGCCCGTTCCACTGCTGGTCGATCCGTTCCCGGTCGGCGTTGTTGACCTTGAAGATGCCGTTGTGCGGGTAGATCGTGTTGTCGGTGGACAGGTGCGCGTAGTAGTACTGCGTGTCCGACTGCCAGCCGAAGACGATGATCACGTCCCGGTTGGTGACCTCCACCGGCGTGTCGAGGCGCACCCGCGCGTCGATCTGCACCGACGACCAGGCCGCCGGGCCCTTGTTGAGGATGGCGTACTCGAACGGCCGGCGCGGGCCGGGACGGCTCACGCCGGCCTCGGCGAGGATCACCTCGTCGCCGTCGAACTGCCACTTCGACGGGGTCACCGGCGTCCAGTTGTCCGCACCACCGGTGTGGACGACCTTGGTCTTGCCCACGTCGCCGTCCGCCACCGTCCTCGTGCCGACCACCTTCCAGATCTTCCCGTTGGCCTTGGCGAGGATGTAGAGCTCACCGGCCGCGTCGGTGCCGAAACGCAGGTCGACCCGGTTCGGGTCACCCGGCGCGCCCGGGCCGGACAGGTCCCGCATCCGCACCAGGTCGCCGGCGGTGGTGTACAGGGCGAGCTGGTGGATGGTGGCGAGCCCGGCACCGCGCTGCATCTCGTCCGCCTCGGTGTACATGATCCGGCCCTCGACGAGGTCACCGAAGACGTACTTGCCGATCAGGGCCGGCAGCGTGTGCCCGCGGTAGACGAAACCGCCGGCCACCGCGACGCCGACGTCCGAGGTGCAGTTCCAGCCCGGGGCCGGGTCGTGGTCGTACGCGGCCACCGGGTAGATGTAGCCGTACTTCGCGTCGTCGGCCGGCAGCGGGTAGAGCTTGTCGCAGGGCTTGGTAGACGTCTTGTCGAAGACCCACGAGCCCTCGCGCTCGCTCCAGCCGAAGTTGTCCCCGGCCCGCACCTCGTAGATCGACTCGACGGCGTGCTCGCCGATGTGGCCGAGGAACATCCGGCCGGTGGCCCGGTCCCAGCTGAAGCGGTGCGGGTCACGGAAGCCCACCGCGTAGACTTCGCCCACCGCGCCGGCCTGCCCGACGAACGGGTTGTCCGCCGGGATGCCGTACCGGCCGTTGGGCGCGTTGGTGCCCTGCGGGTCGATACGCAGCAGCTTGCCGTGCGGCATCGCCATGTTCTGCGGGTCGGTGTTGCGTACGCCCACGCCGCCGTCGCCAACCGCCAGGTAGAGCAGCCCATAGTCGCTGTCGCCCGACTTCGCTGTCGGGTTGAAGTTGATCTCCTGGATGCCGTGGACCTGGCCGCCGAAGCCGATGCGCAGCAGCTCCCGGTGGGTGCCGGAGAACGTGTCCGCGGCCGGGTCGGTCGCCGTCCACTCGTTGATGACGCCCTGGTAGATGGTGTTCGGCTGGGCGTAGTCCGGCGTCCTGGTGGCGAGCGACGCCTGTTCGGTGTGGATGGTGTAGAAGCGGCCGTTGCGCTTGAAGTCGGGGTGGAACGCGACGTACCCGAAGCCCTGGCCGAGGCCGCGGCCGGAGAAGAACTGCGGCGCGAACGTCGACGCCACGTCCAGGTAGACGTGCGGCACGCCGTTCTCGACCAGGTACAGGTTGCCGTTCAGGTCCGGCACCGCCCGGCGGCCGGAGCCGTCGGGCAGCTCTGTGATCGTGTTGATCCGGGCCTTGCGCATCAGCCGCTGGTCGGTCGGGGCCGGGTTCGGTTCCGACTGGGGGAAGCTGGTGAACTCCTGCAGCACCAGCCCGAGCCGGGACTGGGTCGGCGTCTCGCGGATGGGGTCGTAGACGGCCCCGGCGGCCTGGGCGGGCCCCGCGACCAGAGTGGACAGGACGAGGGTGGCGGCGGTGACCCCGGCGGTCAGTGCGGCTCTGCGGAGCCTGCCGGTTCTGCCAGCGCGAATGAACACGCGGATTCTCCTTGTAGGTGGGACGGTCCGAGCAACGGTCAGTCGGTCATGTAGCGGTACTGCTTGGCGATGTCGCGCGCCGGGATCACGCTGTCGAGGAACATGAGGCCGTCCATGCGGCAGTCGCACGGGTTGCGTTCCAAGGTGTTCTGCGGGAAGCTTCCGCCGATCTTGATGCCGCGCGGATCGGTGGCGCTGGTGGCGTGCGGGCCGGGCCCGGACACCTTCCACGGGTCGCCGGCGACGGTGTAGAAGCCGTCGACCGGTTCGCCGTTGCGGTAGAGCGCCATGGTTCCGTTGGTGAAGTCGTAGGTGGCGGCGAGGTGCACCCACTCCCCCTTGGGCAGCAGGGTCCGCCAGTCCTCACTCGCGGCGAACGTCTGCGAGGCGCCACCGTCGAGGCGCCGACCCAGGGCGACCAGGCGCAGCTCGCCGTTGACGTCGATGAGTTCCAGCAGGGCCCGTACGGCGTGCCCGTCCGAGTCGCCGGTCAGCACACCGGCCAGGCCGATGGCGTTGAAGCGGTCGGTCGGGTTCGCGGTGGTGGAGTTGAGCGCCGGACCGTCCATCTCGCGGTTGAACCAGCCCATCACCGTCGCGCCCTGCGCGTTGTTGAACGCGCGCAGCGTCGGGACGCCGCTGGACGACCAGATCCCGGCCTTCCAGTCGTCGTTGCCGGCGACCTCCGGGTTGACCTGCCGGGTCTGCAACGCGTTGCCGCTGCCCTCGTACGCCTGGTCGGGCACCCGCATGGCCGCGCCGCCGTTGATCAGTTCGATGTCGGTCCCGGAGCGGCCCAGGTCGCGTTCCAGCGCGGGGTCGTCGGGCGCCGGGTGGTCGAAGTCGTAGAAGGCGACCAGGTGCGACCACAGTGCCGGGTGGACGTCGTGCGGACCGGGTCGGTCAGCCTGGGCCGGGCTCGCCCCCGCACTCAGGGCCAGACCCAGTAGGGCGGTGGCCGCGACCGCTGCCCGTCTGGTTCTTCTCATCGGAGGTGCTCCATTCGTCGTTGCGATGCTGGTCGCTGACGGAAGCGCTTACGTGACGTGTGCGGAACCCTGCTCGGGTCGCTGACTATGGGTACGTCTGGACGGGACAGATGGCCGGTGTCACGGGTACGAAAGCGCTTACGAAAGCGCTTTCGTACCCTATGCTGTGCCTTGCGCCACAGGCAAGAGCCCGGCGCGGATCAATGCTTCCCCAGGAGTTGCGGATGCCCAGACCCGGTCCACGGGTGCGCCTCGTCGACGTGGCGGAACGCGCCGGTGTCTCGCTGGCGACCGCCTCGCGTGCCCTGGCCGGCCGCGAGGGCGTCAGCGAAGAGGTGGCCGACCGCGTCCGGCGAGTCTCCCGCGAGCTCGGCTACGTCGCCAACCCGTACGCCCGCACCCTCGCCGGCGGCGTCAGCTCCACGGTCGGCCTGATCGTCCACCAGATCGACGATCCCTACTTCTCCGAGATCGCCAGCGGCGTCATCGAGGTGGCCGCCGAGGAAGGGCTGCTGGTCCAGATCGCCCACTCCGGCCGCGACCCGGGAAACGAGCTGCGCCAGCTGCACCACCTCATCGCCCAGCGGGTCGGCATCATCCTGATCGCCGGGTCCGGCTACACCGACCAGCGCGTGGAGGCCGAGGCGCGCGCCGAGCTGGCCGGGTTCCAGCGCGCCGGCGGCCGGGTCGCGGTCATCGGCCGGCACGCCCTGGGCGCGGACGCGGTTCTGCCCGGCAACGAGCCCGGCGGCCGCGCGGTCGGCGCGCACCTGCTGGAACTCGGCCACCGGCGGATCGCCGTCGCCGCCGGGACCCCCGGACTGACCACGGTGGCCGACCGGCTCGCCGGGGTCGCCGCCGCGCTCACCGAACACGGGCTCTCCCTCGACGAGTTGCCCGTCGTGCACAGCGACTTCACCCGCGACGGTGGCCGGGTCGCGGCCGAGCGGATCCTGCGCGAGCATCCGGAGAGCACGGCGATCATCGCGCTCAACGACGCGATGGCGATCGGTGTGCTGTCCATCCTGCGGGCCAACCGCATTCCGGTGCCCGAACGGATGTCGGTGGCCGGTTTCGACGACGTGTCGGTCGCCGCCGACCTCGCGCCGAGCCTCACCACGGTGCGCCTGCCGATGACGCAGATGGGGCGGATGGCGCTGGCCCTCGCTCTCCAGCCGCGCACGACCCGCCCGCGCCGCCGGCCCACCGGTCACACCCTGGTTGTGCGCGACTCGACCGGCCCGGCCGCGGTCCTGCCGGCCTGACCCGGGCCGTCCCGTCCCGCGGGCCCCGTCGGCACCCGATTGGTCGAGCACCCAACCGCCGCCAACGGGTTTCCCGTGCCGAGGTCGGGGAAGGCACCGGCATGGCCGATTCTTTCGTGGATGAAGACCTGGTGACGCTGCGGGCCATCGCGTACGCCGCCGGAATCCCGGACAGCGACCGGATGCCCCACGACGACCTGGTCGCCGCGCTGCGCCGGGCCGGCCTGGCCAAGCCGACAGGCGAGCCGATCGACACCAGCCTGGCCGATCCGGGCGATCCCGGCACGAACGAGGGCGTGTACCACGGCCAGGGGGTGGGGCGACGTGAGTCCGCCGGTGGCCCGGCCGCCCAGACGGCGGCGTTCCGAGCGAGTACGCCGAAACCGGAAGGTTCGGGCACCGACCACTGACCGGCGCTGCCGATCAGTTCGGCAGCCACCACACGGGAGGCGACATGAGCGACGACATCAAGCGCGTGGCGAAATCCCGAGCCGACCACCTGCCCGGCGAGACCGCGCACCGGAGCGTCGACGACCGCGGCGTGACGCGGGGCCGTACCGGGGACTCTCGCACCGCCGGCCCACCTGGCGGCACCGGCACGGTTTCCGGCGTGGAGGGCATGCCCCGTAGCGACCTCAACCTGGGTGACGAGAGCACCGGCAGCCGCGCCGCAGAGCAGGCGATCGGGGCCCGCCCCGAGGAGTCCGGCACCGAGATCGAGGACCGTACCGAACGGTGAGGGTGCGGCGGCGACGGCGGCCTCGCTTTAGCGAGGCCGCCGTCGCCGCATTGTGAGGTCGCGCAGGGCCGCGCCGCGTACGGCAGGGACCCGTCCGCCTCAGGCGACGGCCTACCCGGCGGTCGGTGAGGCGTGGCTGCCGGCAGTGGACGGCCGGTACGCCTGCTGCGGCAGGCGGTACGCCAGGTCGATCGCCGTCTCGATGGCCTCGTCCTCGGCGAGCCGGTGCTCGATGACCAGGCGGGCCAGGTAGCCGGCGTCGATCCGCCGGGCGAGGTCATGGCGGGCCGGGATGGAGAGGAAGGCGCGGGTGTCGTCGACGAAGCCGGAGGTGTTGTAGAAGCCGGCCGTCTCGGTGACGAGTTCGCGGAACCGGCGCATTCCGTCCGGGCTGTCGAGGAACCACCAGGGCGCGCCGAGCCGGACGGCCGGGTAGACGCCGGCGAGTGGGGCCAGTTCCCGCGAGTAGACCGTTTCGTCGACAGTGAACAGGATCAGCCGGAAGTTCGGGTCACGCCCGAAGGTGTTGAGCATCGGTCGCAGCGCCCGGGTGAACTCGGTGGCGATCGGGATGTCGAATCCACGGTCGGAGCCGAAGGCGTGGTGGATGGCGGTGTCGTGGTCCCGGAGTACGCCGGGGTGGATCTGCATGACGAGACCGTCGTCCCGGGACATCCGGGCCATCTCGAAGAGCATGTGGCCGGCGAACGCGGCGGCCTCGTCGTCGCTCGCGTCGCCGCGGCAGGCCGCCGCGTAGATGCGCTTCGCCTCGGCGTCCGACAGGGGCTCGGCGGCGGCGGTGAGGTGACCATGGTCGGTGGCTCGAGCCCCGGCCTGGGCGAAGGCCTCTCGTCGGCTCCGCAGGGCCGCGATGAAGCCGTCGTAGTCCCCGGTGTCGACTCCCGACAGTTCTTGCAGCTGGCGTACCCGCTGGGTCCAGCCGGCGGACTTGACGTGGGTCAGCGCGTCGGGGCGGAACGTGGGGACCACGCGCGCGCCCAGCCCGTCGGCCCGAAGCCGGGCGTGGTCGGCCAGCGCCGAGGTGGCCGGATCGGTCGTGGAGATCAGCTCGATGTTGAAGGCGTCGAGCAGCGCGCGGGGCCGGAAGGCCGGCTCCGCGAGCCGCGCCTCGATGAGGTCGTAGAGCGTGTCGGCGGTGTCCGGGCCGGGGGCCACGTCGATCTTGAGAACCTCGACGATCTCATGCTCCAGCCAGTACCGGCTGGGGGTGCCGCGGAAGAGGTGCCAGTGGGCGCAGAACCGCCGCCAGATCTGGCGGGGGTCGGCCTCGACCTCGCCGCCGTCGATGCGGGGTACGCCGAGGTCCGCCAGCGGTACGCCCTGCGACACGAGCATGCGCGTGACGTAGTGGTCGGGTACCACCAGCAGCTGCGCCGGGTCCGAGAACCGCTGGTCCTCGGCGAACACCACCGCGTCCACGTGCCCGTGCATGCACAGCAGCGGCAGCCCCCGGGTGGACTGGTAGATCCGGCGGGCGACGGCACGGATGTCGTCTCCGGCTGGCAGGGCTCGGTCGGGATGCAGACGCAGCTGGGCCACGCAACTCTCCTCGTCGGCTAGGGCGGAACAGTCCTGCAAAGGATTGCACCGACCCTGTCCCGAGACAAGAGGCAGCTCTTTCGGCTTTATGAAATCCTTACGCACCCAGGTATTGACATTCGACTGCAATCGGTTTCAGACTGCGAGGCACGCCACAGCCGAGGAGGTGAGCCGTGCGAGCAACGATCCGAGAGGTGGCCCGTGAAGCGGGTGTCTCCGCGTCGACCGTGTCCAGAGCGCTGTCGACGCCGGAGATGGTCAACGCCGTGACTCGGGAACGGGTCCTGCGAGCGGCTCAGCGACTCGGTTACGCACCGAACCGGGCAGCCCGAGGCCTCATCACGGGCCGTACCGGGAACCTGGGGCTGATCGTGCCCGACCTGACCAACCCCTTCTTCCCCAGCGTGGTGAAGGGGGTGCAGGCGCGGGCACGGGAGGCGGACTACGCGGTCTTCCTCGCCGACACCGACGAGGACCCCGCCGCTGAGGTCGGGCTGGTCCACGCCCTGGCCAAGCAGGTGGACGGGCTCATCCTCTGCTCTCCCCGAGGGCGCGAGGAGGAGATCCGCGACCTGACCGAACACACCACACTGGTCATGGTCAACCGCCGCTTCGGCGCCATTCCGTCCGTCGTGTTCGACAGCGTGGACGGCATTCGCCAGGCCATCGCCCATCTCCAGGCGCTCGGCCACCACCGGGTCGCCTGGGTCGGCGGGCCACGGACCTCCTGGTCCAACCGGGACCGGCTGCGTGCCCTCCGTACGGCGGCCAGCGCCGCCGGCATGGAGCTGTTCGTGGTCGGTCACTTCCCGCCCTACTTCGAGGGCGGGGTCGCCGCGGCGGACCTCGTCGTCGCCTCCGGCGCCACCTCAGTTATCGCCTACAACGACGTCATGGCCCTCGGCCTGCTCAGCCGGCTACGGGACCGTGGCGTGGACGTACCGCGGGACATCAGTGTGATCGGCATCGACAACATCCAGATGTCGGTGATGTCCTCCCCGGCACTCACCACTGTGTCGGTCACCAAGGAACAGGCTGGGCGGGCGGCTGTCGACCTGCTGCTCGCCCTGCTTCTGCAGCCCGACGGCGTACGCAACACGCGCCGTGAGCTGCCGACGCAACTTCTCGTGCGCGGCTCCACCGGGGTCGCGCGAACCACCTGATCACACCCCCACCAAAGGCCACGGCCACACCCCGACTCCGGGGTGTCGTTCCCAGAGAGGGATCGTCATCATGGGCATTACCAGGCGGAGCGCCCTGATCGCCGCAGCATCGTCCGTCCTCACCCTCACCGCCGCTTGCGGAGCGCCGAACGGCTCCGGAGGCAGCGGTGACAGCACCGGCCCGGTGCCGGAGAAGCCGAAGAAGGCGGTCACGCTCAACGTCCTCGACGTGGCGGGCAACCTTCAGCTCAGCCAAGACATGATCGACGAGTTCGTGCAGAAGAACCCCGACATCATCTCCAAGGTCACCTACTCCAAGTCACCCGCCCCGGAGCTGGCCGGCAAGATCAAGGCACAGCAGAACGCCAACCGGGTGGACATCGGCCTGGTCCTGACCGGTTTGGACGGCCTCGCCGCCGGCATCGACCAGAACCTGTGGGTGGATCTGCTGCCGACCTACGCGGACCGGCTGCCGGGCATGAAGGACTACCAGGAGCCGGCCGCCGGGATGCAGCAGCTGGCGGGCAACGCCGGCGTCACCGTCGCCTACTACCCGTCCGGCCCGCTGCTGGAGTACCTGCCCGCGAAGGTGTCCAACCCGCCGACCACCGCCGAGCAGCTCCTCGCCTACGCCAAGGCGCACCCGGGCAAGGTCCAGTACGCCCGCCCGGCCAACTCCGGCCCCGCCCGGACCTTCCTGATGGGCCTGCCCTACATCCTCGGCGACAAGGACCCCAAGGACCCGGTCAACGGGTGGGACAAGACCTGGGCGTACCTGAAGGAACTCAACCAGTACGTCGATTACTACCCGAGCGGCACGAGCGAGACGATGAAGAACCTGGCCAACGGGTCCGCTGAGGTGATCGCCTCGACCACCGGGTGGGACATCAACCCGCGCGTGCTCGGGACGGTGCCGAAGGAGGCGAAGGTCAGCTCGCTGCAGGGCTTCCACTGGGTGACCGACGCCCACTACGCCGCCATCCCCAAGGGCGTCGACACCGACACCCAGGCGGCAGTGCTGGCCCTGCTGAAGTTCATGCTCACCCCCGAGCAGCAGGCCAAGGCGTACGACCAGGGCTACTTCTACCCGGGGCCGGCGGTCAAGGGCGTCGACCTGTCGATGGCGCCGCAGAAGAGCCAGGACGCGATCAAGGAGTTCGGCCGGCCGGAGTACGACGCGCTCATCGCCAACAACCCGACCGAGACGCCGCTGGACGCGAAGTCTCTCGTCGCGGCGTTCGACCGCTGGGACCGCGAGGTCGGCAGCGGGAAGGTGAAGCAGGGATGAGCGTCGCCACCTCAGGCTTCTCCGAGCTGCGGCTCGACGGGGTGTCCCGTCGGTTCGGTAGCCAGGACGCGCTGAGCGGCCTCAACCTGACGATCCGAGCGGGCGAGTTCATCGCCCTGCTCGGGCCGTCGGGCTGTGGTAAGTCCACCGCGCTGAACTGTCTCGCCGGGCTGCTGCCGCTGACCGGCGGCAGCATCTGGCAGGACGAGAAGCGGGTCGACACCCTGCCGCCGGAGCGGCGCGGTTTCGGCATGGTCTTCCAGAGCTACGCGCTGTTCCCGCACATGTCCGTACGCGCCAACATCGCCTTCGGCCTGCGGATGCGGCGGCTGTCCAAGGACGAGATCCGTCGGCGTACCGCGGAGGCGATCCGGCTCGTCCGGTTGGAGGAGCACGCGGACAAGCTGCCGGGCCAGCTCTCGGGCGGGCAGCAGCAACGGGTGGCCATCGCCCGGGCGGTCGTGCTCGAGCCGTCGCTGGTGCTGATGGACGAGCCGCTGAGCAACCTCGACGCCAAGCTCCGCCTGGAGATGCGCACCGAGATCCGCCGGCTGCACCAGTCCCTGGGGCTGACCACGGTCTACGTGACGCACGACCAGGAGGAGGCGCTGTCGCTGGCCGACCGCCTGGTCGTGCTGCGGGGTGGCCGGGTGCAGCAGATCGGGTCGCCGCAGGAGCTGCACACCCGGCCGGGCAACTGGCACGTCGCGGACTTCATGGGTTACCGGAACCTGTGGCCGATGCGGGTGCGGTCGGTGGAGGCTGGCCTCGCCACCGTGGAGGCCGACGGCCTGCGGCTGGTCGGCGACCCGGTCGCCCCGGTCGGCCCCGGTGCGGCAGTGATCGCGGGCGTGCGGCCGGAGGACGTTCAGGTCGACGCGCCGGGCGCGGAGAACGCGGTCCCGGCCGAGGTCGAGGTGGTCGAGTACCAGGGCCGGGAGTTGGCCGCCGAGGCCCGCACCGCCTCCGGCCTGCAGGTCCACGTACGCACCGAGCGGCGGATCGCCCCCGGCGATCGGGTCACCCTGAGCGTGGCGCCGCAGCGGCTGCTGGTCTTCCCCGCCGAGCCCGGCGAGCACCCCGCGCTCACCTCGGGCGACCCCGGGGACGCCGTGGTCGAAGAACCGGGGCTGGTCGGATGAGCGTCCCGACTGCGCGCCGGTCCTCGCCGGCCGGCGCGCCGCAGCCCTCGCGGGCACACTGGCAGCACCGCCTCGCCGAACGGGGCGTCGACCGGCAGCTGTGGCTGCTGGCACCGGCGGTGCTCTTCGTCGTCCTGCTCTTCCTGTACCCGTTCTTCTACGGCCTCGGCCTGTCCTTCCAGCCGACCAAGGGCGGCCCGTTCAGCGACTACGCGCGCTTCTTCGGGGACGCCTACCAGCGGGACACGATGTGGATCACGCTACGCATCGCCCTGCCGGCGGCCCTGCTGAACGTGCTCGCCTCGGTGCCGATCGCCTATCGGATGCGGGGCCGGTTCCGTGGCAAGCGGCTGGTCACCATCCTGCTGGTCGTACCGATCACGCTGGGTACGGTGCTGACCGCCCAGGGACTGCTCAACTTCCTCGGTCCGACGGGCTGGTTCAACCGGGTGCTGATGAACCTGCACCTGATCGACGAACCGGTACGGCTGGTGCACAACTACTGGGGTGTGTTCTTCTCCCTGGTCATCACCGGGTTCCCGTTCGCCTTCCTGCTGGTGCTGTCGTACCTCACTGGCATCGACCCGACCCTGGAACGGGCGGCGTCCACGCTGGGCGCGGGCTGGTGGCAGCGGTTCCGGACGATCACACTGCCGCTGCTGATGCCGGGGCTGGCGACGACGTTCTGCCTGACGTTCGTGCTGGCCTTCAGCGTGTTCCCGTCGGCCGTGCTGGTCGGTAATCCGGCCGGCGAGACCCGGGTCATCTCCATCGCCGCGTACCAGGCGGCCTACGAGCAGTACGACTACCCGTACGCGTCCGCGATCGCCATGATCATGGGCTTGATCGAGCTGGTTGTCATCTCGGTCGTGCTGTTGGGCCGTACCCGCCTCTACACCGGATCGACGGGGGGTAAGGGCTGATGAGTACCGTCACCGAGATCCGTCCTGACGCGACAGCCGCAGGCGAGGGCCGGCCCCGACGGCGGCTGGTCGGGCGTCCCGCCGCCTGGCTGGTCTGGGGCGTGGTCGTCTTCTTCTTCCTCAACCTGCTCGGCGTCGTCGGCTCCGTTCTGGTCAGCTCCTTCGGCCAGCGCTGGTTCGACACCTGGCTGCCCGACGGCTTCACCGCCAAGTGGTACGGCGAGGCGTGGCACGAGTTCGCGCTCTTCGACGTCATCGTCGTCACCCTGCAGGTCTCCCTGCTGGTCGTGGCGCTGTCACTGCTGGTCGGTGTGCCGGCGGCCTACGTGCTGGCCCGGCGCAACTTCCCCGGCAAGCGGGTCGCGTACCTGGTCTTCCTGCTGCCGATCCTCATGCCGCCGATCACCTACGGCATCCCGCTGGCGACGGTGCTCTACAAGTTCGGCCTCGCCGGTCATCTCTCGGGCGTCGTGCTGGCGAACCTCGTGCCGTCGGTGCCGTTCGTGATTCTCACGATGACGCCGTTCATCGAGCAGATCGATCCGCGGATCGAGAGTGCCGCCCGGATGTGCGGCGCGGGGCTGAGGTCCGTGTTCGTCCGGGTGCTGGCCCCGCTGCTGCTGCCCGGGATGCTCGCCTCGGCCATCCTGGTCCTGGTCCGGACCGTCGGCATGTTCGAGCTGACCTTCCTGACCGCCGGCCCGGACTCGCAGACGCTTGTCGTCGCCCTGTACTACTCGATGTCCGCGGCGGGCATCCGGGCACAGCAGTCCGTGGATGCCATGGCCATCATCTACACGTCGATGATGCTGGTGCTGCTCGTGGTCAGCCTGCGCTACGTCAACCCCACGCAGTTGGTGGCCCGGGTCAAGGAGGAGCCGGATTCATGAGCGGCGTGATCGAGCTGCTGCGCCGGCAGCGCGTCCTGCCGGTGCTGCGGCTGCCGTCTCCGACGGCGGCCACGGCGGCGGCGACGGCGATGTTCGCGAACGGCCTGCAGGTGGTCGAGCTGACCGCCACGACACCGGACTGGGCCACCGCGCTGCGGGACGCACGCCGCGAGGCGCCCGACGGGGCGCTGGTCGGGCTCGGCACCGTGACCAGCGGGGCACTGGCCGCGCAGGCCGTCGAGGCGGGGGCGCAGTTCCTGGTCAGCCCGTGGCCGGCGGCCGACGTGCGGGCGGTCGCAGACAGCGCCGGACTGCCCTTCCTGCAGGGGGCGTTCACCCCCGGCGAGGTCGCGGCCGCCGCCGCGCACGGACCGGTCAAGGTGTTCCCCGCCCATGTGGGCGGCCCCAGCTTCCTGGTCAGCCTGCGGCAGCTGCTGCCGGACGCGGACCTCGTACCGACCGGGGGGATCGCGCTGGAGGCGGTGCCGGACTGGCTGCGGGCCGGCGCGTGCGCGGTCGGCGTCGGCAGTGACCTGCTCCGGCCGGGTGCGGCCGACCGGCTCCGCTCCCTGCTGCGCGCATTCGAGGAGTCCTCATGACCCCGGACGTGCTCGTCCTGGGCGAGATCCTGGTCGAGCTGACCGCGCGGGAACCGCTGCGGGACGGCGCGTCGCTCCAGCTGGGTTTCTCCGGGGACGCGCTGAACGCCGCGGCGGCCGCCGCGGCCGCCGGCGCGCACACCTGCCTGCTGGCCCGGGTGCCCGACGACGAGCTGGGCGACGAGCTGGTGGCGCGGGTGGCCGGACTCGGCATCGACACGTCGTGCCTGATCCGCACCCGCGGGCAGCACGGCCTCTACCTGCAGCACGCCGACCCGTCCGGGCAGCGCGAGTTCGTCTACGTCCGGCGCGGCAGCGCCGGCTCCGGGTTGTCCGCCACGGACGTACCTGAAGACCTCGCCGGGCGCGCGGGCGTGGTGCTGTCCAGCGGCGTGGCCTGCGCGATCTCGACGACGACGTTCGAGGCGGTGCAGGTGGCCGCACGCGCCGCCCGCTGTTTCGTCTACGACCCCAACTGGCGGCCACGCCTGGTCGGCGCCGACACCGCCGGCGCTCACCTGCGGGCGCTGGCCCCGCACGCGCGGCTGGTCACGCCGGCCTGGCCGCGGGAAGCCGCCGCGCTGCTCGACACCGCGGTGCCGGGTCCCGCCGCGGCATGCGCCGCATTCCGCGCGCTCGGCGCGGCGGCGGTCGCCCTCACCCAGGGCGCCAGCGGCGTCCTGCTCGACGACAGCGGGCACAAGACCGAGATTCCCGCGTACCCCGCGGAGCAGATCGTCGACCAGACCGGCGCCGGCGACGTGCTGGCCGGTACCGTGGCCGCCCGGCTGGCCCTCGGCGACGGCCTGCCGGACGCGGTCCGGCTCGGCGCGGCCGCGGCGGCGCTGTCGCTGCGGGGCCACGGCGGCACGGGATACCTGCCGGAGCTCGCCGAGTCCCGCCGGCTGATCGCACAAATCGGAGTGGAGGTGCCGGGATGAGCCTGGTGGTGCTGCACGAGAGCGACGACGTCGCCGTAGCGACCACGGCGATGCCGGGCGGGATCCCCGTGGCAGTACGCGGGGCGGACGAGGTGACGCTACGCGGCGACCTGCCCGCCGGGCACAAGGTCGCGCTGCGTGACCTGCCCGCCGGGGCGCTGGTGCGTAAGTACGGCCAGGTGATCGGGCGTACGCTCGCCGAGGTCCGCGCCGGCGAGCACGTGCACGTGCACAACCTGGGCATGCCGGAGAACACCGCCATCCGTGCGGCGCAGAATGCGACGGGCTCCGCCGCCCGGCTGCCCGCCGACCTGCGGCGTACGTTCCACGGCTACCGCCGACCGGACGGTCAGGTGGCGACCCGCAATTACATCGGCGTGCTGACCACGGTCAACTGTTCGGCGACAGTGGCCCGCAAGGTGGCCCGACTCACCGAGGACCTGGCCGAAGACGTCGACGGCGTCGACGGCGTGGTCGCCCTGACCCACGGCACCGGCTGCGGCATGGCCGCCCAGGGAGACGGCTGGGACCTGCTCCAGCGCACCCTCGCCGGATACGCGCGCAACCCGAACATCGGCGGCCTGGTGGTGATCGGGCTCGGCTGCGAGGTCAACACGGTGACCGGCCTGATGGCCGACCTCGGCGTGGCCGACCACGTGCCGGTGTCGTCGTACACCATCCAGGAGCTGGGCGGGACCTCGTCGGCGGTGCAGCGCGGCGTGGACCTGGTCCGCGGCATGATGGACGACCTGACCGGCACGGCGCGTACCGAGGTGGACGTCGCGGAGCTGGTGCTCGGCCTGCAGTGCGGCGGGTCCGACGGCTGGTCCGGCCTGACCGCGAACCCGGCCCTCGGTGTCGCGTCGGATCTGCTGGTCGCCGCGGGCGCCACCAGCGTCCTCGGTGAGACGCCGGAGGTGTACGGGGCGGAGCACCTGCTGGCCGCCCGGGCCACCAGCCCGGCGGTGGCGGACGCGTTGCTGGCTCGCATCCGTTGGTGGGAGGAGTACACCCGGCAGCAGGGCACGACGCTGGACGCGAATCCCTCCCCGGGTAACAAGGCCGGCGGCATCACCACGATCCTGGAGAAGTCGCTGGGTGCGGTGGCCAAGGCGGGCCACAGCCCACTGGCCGCGGTCCGCGAGTACGGCGAGCAGATTCCCCGGCCGGGGCTGGTGTTCATGGACACCCCCGGCTACGACCCCGTCTCGGTGACCGGGATGGTCGCCGGCGGAGCGAACCTGATCTGCTTCACCACCGGCCGCGGTTCGGTCTTCGGCAGCCGCCCGGTGCCGACAGTCAAACTCGCCACCAATGCAGAGCTGGCCGCCCGGATGGTCGGCGACGTCGACCTGGACTGTTCACCCGTGGTGGAACAGGGCGTACCGCTGGACGAGATGGGCCGCCGGGTGTACGACCTGCTGCTCGACGTCGCGTCGGGGCGGCGCACCGCCAGCGAGGAACTGGGCCTGGGCGGAGAGGAGATCGTGCCGTGGCAGCTGGGGGCGGTGCTGTGAGCGACGAGGCCGAGGTCGGGCAGCGGCTGCGCCTCGACGCGCTGGACCGCCTGGCCGGGCCGGGCCGGGCCTGGGCCGGCCCGGCAGTCGATCCGCGCGCGCTGCGGGTCGGGATCGTGCACCTCGGGATCGGGGCCTTCCACCGGGCACACCAGGCCGTCTTCACCGAGTTGGCTGCCGCGGCGACCGGCCGCGACGACTGGGGCATCACGGGCGTCACCCAGCGGTCGGCGTCCGTACGCGAGCAGCTGATGCCGCAGGACGGCCTCTACACGGTGCTCGAACGGGGTGCCGACGTGGCGTCGCTGCGCGTGGTCGGCAGCGTCCGGGAGGTCGTCTTCGGTGGCGGCGAACCGGCGGCGGTCGTCGACCGGATCGCGGACCCGGCGGTACGCCTGGTCACCCTGACCGTGACCGAGAAGGGGTACCGGCGCGACGGCACCGGCGGGCTGGACCGGTCGGATCCGGAGGTGGTGGCCGATCTCGCCGGCCGGCCACCCCGGACCGCCATCGGCCAACTGGTACGCGGGCTGCAGCGCCGGCACGCGCAGAGCGGGGCACCGGTCACCGTGCTGCCCTGCGACAATCTCAGCGACAACGGTCAGGTGCTGCGCGGGCTGGTGCACGACTTCGTGGACGCGCTGCCCTCGGCGCAGGCGGCCGGATTCGCCGACTGGATCGCGAGCTCCGTGCGTTTTCCCTCCTGCATGGTCGACCGGATCGTGCCGGCCACCACCGAGCAGGACCGCGCCGACGTCCGGCGGGTGCTGGGCCTCGAGGACCGGGGCGTCGTGGTCGCCGAGCCGTTCAGCCAGTGGGTCGTCGAGGACGACTTCGCCGCCGACCGGCCGGCCTGGGAACGCGCCGGCGCGGTGCTGACCGCCGACGTGGCCGGGTGGGAGGCGGTGAAGCTGCGCATGCTCAACGCCAGCCACTCGCTGCTCGCCTACCTGGGCGCCCTGGCGGGGTACGACACCATCGCGGCCGCGCTCTCCGACGACCGGCTGTCGGCGGCCGCGGAGGCCCTGATGGTGGAGGACGTGACGCCCACCCTCCGGGTGCCCGACGGGCTCGACCTGACCGATTACCGGCGCCAGGTGCTGACCCGATTCGCCAACCCGGCGCTGCGGCACCGCACCGTGCAGGTGGCGATGGACGGCTCGCAGAAGCTGCCGGTGCGACTGCTGGGCACGGTGCGGGACCGGCTGTCCGCCGGGGCGGTGCCGCGGCACGCGGCCCTCGCGGTCGCGGCCTGGATGGTGTACGTGTCGCAGGGCCGCGACGTGCGGGGGCGGGAGCTTCCGCTGGACGATCCGATGGCCGACCGGCTGCAGGCTGCTGCTGCGGCGGCCGACGGTGAGCCGCACCGCCTCGTCGAATCGCTGCTGCGCATTCCGGAGATTTTCGGCGCGGATCTTCCCGAGCACGACGGGTTCCGGGCGGTGCTGGTGGACCACGTCGCGGTGCTGCTGAAGGGCTGATCCGAGTCCTGTTCGACACGGCGGTGCCGCTGCCCGACCCTGAGCAGCGGCACCGCCGTGTCGAACCTGATCAGCGGAGCTGGCCGGGTTCGGTGACCTTCGTGCCGTTGACCCGGAAGTTGTGGAAGGCGATATCGACGTCCTGCAGCGTGCTCGGTTGGAGGATCTCCTCGAACGTGCAGTTGACGATCCGCACGTCCTGGATCGGCGAGCGGGGATAGCCGGTCATGGAGAAGGCGTTGCGGGCCCGGCCCACCCGGACGTTGCGGAACTCGACGTTGCGCACCCGCGGGGTCAACGGGCCGGTGTCTCCCTCACCCCGGTAGAAGTTGCAGGAGATCACTTCCTTCGTCAGGTTCGAGATCTCGATGTCCTTGAGGAAGATGTTCTCGGCGAAGCCGCCCCGATAGGAGTTAGTCTTGATGTACAGGCCGAAGTAGAGGTTCGGGCCGCCGATCCGGCAGTTGCGTACGAACACGTTGCGGACCCCGCCGGTCATCTCGCTGCCCAACGTGATGGCGCCGTAGCGGATGTTCATGGTGCACTGCTCGATCAGGATGTCCTCGGAGGGCACGTTCACGCGCAGCCCGTCGGCCTCCCGGCCTGACTTGATCGCGATGCAGTCGTCGCCGACGTCGAAGGTGCAGCCTCGGACGACGACGTAGCGGGAGGACTCGACGTCGACGCCGTCGTTGTTCGGTCCGCGGGTGTCGATGTGCAGGTCCTCGATGGTGACGTTGCGGGAGAGCACGGGGTGCACCTCCCACATCGGTGAGCGGAGGATCCGCACCCCGGAGATCAGCACGTTGGTGCACCGGTACGTCTGGATGAAGCTCGACCGCAAGTAGTAGCCGGGACCGAAGGTACGCTCGGAGACAGGCACACCATCGGTCGCCATCTGCGTGAGCCGGTTGACTCCCTCCTTGGCCCGGCTACCCCACGCCCACCAGTTGTCCCATGACGCCTGCCCGTCCAGCGTCCCGGTGCCGGTGACCGCCACGTTGGTGCAGCCGTTCGCGTAGATGAGCGGCGAGTAGTTCATCAGTTCGACGCCCTCGAACCGGGTGAGCACAACCGGGAGGTAGTCCCGGGGGTCGGTGCTGAACAGCAGCGTCGCGCCGTCGGAGACGTACAGGTTGACGTCGTCGCGCAGGTGGACGGCACCGGTGAGGAACGTGCCGGCGGGGACAACGACCCGGCCGCCACCGCTCGCGGTGCAGGCTTCGATCGCCGCCCGGATGGCGGCGGTGGCGGGGGTGACGCCGTCGCCGACCGCGCCGTAGTCGGTGATGTCGAAGTCGCGCTGCGGGAAGCATGGTGGCTTCACGTTGCGGATGACACGGCCGACGTCGCTCCAGGCGTCGGCGCCGGTGCTGGCGCCCGGCTCGAGTTCGGCGGTCTCGGACGCCCGAACCGGCGCGCCGCCGGCCAGGGGCAGGAGGGTGGTGCCGGCCGCCGCCCCGGCCAATCGCAGAAAGTTCTTACGGCTCCATCGGGTGGACACGCACATGCTCCTTCATCTTGTGTGCTTGGGGCCGACCGGGTCGGCGGGCGAGCCCGCCAACCCGGCCTCGGCTCAGGTGTCGATGCGGGACCCGTTGACCCACACCTGGTCGAGGGCCAGCCCGTCCACGTCGCGGACCAGGTTGGGCCGCGTGACGCCGTCGAACCGGCAGGCGTGCAGCCGGATGTCGCGCAGCGGGTGGCCGTCGTTGCCGAGCAGGGTGAATGCCTGGGGCGTCGAGGCGGCGGTGACCTGGCTCAGCACGATGTCATGCACGTCCGGGTGGTAGTCGCCCGTGGTGACGTTGGCGTAGTTGAGCACCATCTCCACAGCGACGTCGCGCCCCACCCCAATGTTCACGCGGTGGATGTAGATCTTCTCGATCGTGCCACCGCGCTGCGGGTTGCTCTTGAGGCGGATGGCGCGTTTGAGTCGCGGACTGCTCATCCGGCAATCCCGCACGAAGATGTTGCGGATGCCGCCGGTGGTCTCGCTTCCGAACGTCACGCCGCCGTTGCCGTCCGCCATCTCGCAGCCGAGCACGACGACGTTCTGGCAGGGTACGTTGACCCGTCGGCCGTCAGCGTCCTTGCCGGCCTTAAGCGCGATGCAGTCGTCGCCGGTGCTGATCCGGCAGTCCTGGATCACCACGTCCGTGCACGACTCCGGGTCGATTCCGTCGTTGTTGGGCCCGCGCGGGCTGTCCACGGTGACCGACCGGATGGTCACGTTCTGGCACAGCACCGGGTGGATGTTCCACATAGGGGAATCGCGTACGGTGACACCTTCGATAAGCACGTTCTGGCACGAGTAAAGCTGGATGAGGTTCGGCCGTAGGTAGTGGCCCTCGCCGAAGACCCGCTCGGCGACGGGCACCCCGTCGGCCGCCATGCTGGCGAGAGTGGTCTTGTCCGGGCCCTCGTTGGGTGGCGGCCCGCCGGTCCAGTCCCACCAGTGCTCGGCGTCCGCCCGGCCGTCGAGCACACCACTTCCGGTGATCGCCACATTGCGCGCGCCGTAGGCGTAGACGAGGGCGGAGTAGTTCCACAATTCGATTCCCTCGTAGCGGGTGTAGACGACCGGCAGGTACGCGGCCGGGTCCCGGCTGAAGGCGAGCGTGGCGCCCGCCGCGAGGTGCAGGTTGACGTCGCTGAGCAGGTGCACGGCACCCGTGGAGTAGGTACCGGCCGGTACCATCACCCGGCCGCCACCGGCATCATGGCATGCGGAGATAGCGCTGCGGATGGCCGCGGTGCAGTCGGTTACCCCGTCGGCCACCGCACCGAAGGCGGTGATGTCGAAGTCCCGGTTGGGGAAGGTTGGCGGCTGGACTCGTCGGAGGATATGTGCCGCTTCGTTCCACGCGCGGTCCGCGTTGGCCTGGCCGGGCACCGCCATCGCCGCTTGCGGTCGGATGATCGTGGACGTGCCGGCCGCCAGAGCGAGGCCGGTCGCGGCTAGGAGGTCCCGGCGTCGGAATTGATAAGCCATGCTGCTGTGCCTACTTCCAGTCGAGGTTGCCGTCGCCCCGGGTTGTCGAAGCGCAGTCGCTCGACGTTCTCGAGGATGAACGAGCCCGGTTCGAGCTGACGCCTACCGGCGCCCTTGGCGGGGTGGGGCGGTGGAGCCGCGTACGGTCAACTCGACCGGCACCCTGGTCGCCGTCGTCGACGGCCCGGTGCCCTCCGTGGCGAGCCGCTGCCAGGCCAGCCGGCCCACGGTCCGCTTGGGCACGGCGACGGTGGTGAGCCCCGGTGGCGTCAGCCCGCTCAGCGGGATGTCGTCGAACCCGGTCACCGAGATGTCGTCCGGGACGGCGACCCCGAGTTCGCTGAGTCGGCTCAGCACCCCCAGCGCGACGTAGTCGTTGAAGGCGACGATCGCAGTCGGTTTGTGCCCCAGGGCCTCCTCGGCCGCCCGATAGCCGTCCGGGGCCGTCGACCCGCACGGGATCTGCACGAGGTCGAGCCCGCCTCCGGCTGCCGCCCGCAGGGCGCGCAGGCGCTGACCGTCGGACCACGCGTGGGGCGGTCCCTGCAGGTAGACCAGGCGCCGGTGCCCGAGAGAGGCGAGGTGCTCGCACAGCTGTGTCATCCCCTGGTGGTAGTCCACCAGCACCGCCGCCACCGACGGATGCCGCACCAGGCGGTTGACCAGCACCAGGGCCGGGAGCTTGGCGGCCAGCTCTTGGACCCGGGCGGTACTCATCCGTGGTGAACACAGCATCAGGCCGTCCACCCACCGCCCCATTTCGGTGGCGACCCGGTACTCGACCTCGGGGTCCTCGTCGGTGTCCGCCACGAGGGTGTGCCACCCGCGCTCGCCGGCCGCCGGCGTCGCGCCCTTGAGCACCTCGGCGAAGTAGGGGTTCGCGAGGTCCGGGACGACGACGCCGACGGTGTGCGAGCGTCCACTGAGCAGCACCTGGGCCGCGGGGTTGGGCCGGTAGTCCAGCCGCGCGGCGGCCTCACGTACCCGCTCGGCCAGGTCCGCCGAGACCGGTTTGGCACCGGTCAGCACCCGCGACACGGTCGCGGTGGACACCTGGGCGAGTCGGGCTACGTCGTGGATGGTCGACCGTGGCGGTGAACTCCTCGGCATTCGCTGCACCGCCTCATTTGACCATGGGGCCGCCCGCGGTCTGGACAACCGGCTCAGCCCGCCGCGGAGGCGAGCACGAGCGGCTCGCCGTTCTCGAGGACGTTGCGCAGCACGAAGTTGTCGACGTACTCCACCACCCCCGGCTTGCCGGTGGTGCCGAAGTCCACGTTGGTGAGCTTCACGCCGGTGATGTGGTCGTCGGCGTAGCCGCGCAGGTTGAGGCTGCGGCCGGCCTGGCGGACGGTCAGGTTCTGTACGTCGATGTTGCGCACCACCGGGTTGAACCCGTAGCCAGGGCCCTCCTCGTAGTAGAAGTTGATGTCGATGACGGCGCCGGCGACCTCGCCGATACGGATGTCGCGGGCGTAGATGTCGGTGATGAACCCGCCGCGCACGGAGTTCGTCTTGAACCGCAGGGCGATGTCGAGGTTGGGGCTGGACATCTCGCAGTTGCGGGCGAAAACGTTGCGCACCCCGCCGGACATCTCGCTGCCGATGGTCACCCCGCCGTGGCCGTCGCGCATCAGGCAGTCCTCGATGAGGATGTCCTCGCTCGGTACGTTGACCCGGCGTCCGTCGGTGTTGCGGCCGGCCTTGATCGCGATGCAGTCGTCGCCGGTGTCGAAGGTGCAGCCGCGGATGACGACCATGCGGCTGGCCTCCGGGTCGCAACCGTCGTTGTTCGGCCCGTGCGAGTTGACGGTGACGTTCTGCACCAGCACGTTCTCGGACAGCGTCGGGTGGATCTCCCACATCGGCGAGCGAAGGATCGTCACGCCCTCGATGACCACGTTGCGGCAACGGTACGGCTCGATGAAGGACGAGCGCAGGTAGTCGCCCTCGCCGAACACCCGCTCCTCGACCGGTACGCCCTGCTCGGCCATCGCGAACAGCCGGGCCCGGGCGGCGTCCTGCTTCGGGTCACCCTTCTTCCAGCCGTACTCGGCCTTGCCCTTCCACGGCCACCAGTGCGCGTTGTCCGCCTGGCCGTCCAGCACGCCAGAGCCGGTGACCCCGATGTTCTCCTGCTCGAAGGCGTAGATCAGCGGGGAGTAGTTGTAGAGCTCGACGCCCTCGAACCGGGTCAACACGGCCGGCAGGTAGTCGGCGGGGCGCTGGCTGAACAGCACCACCGCGTCGGCGGTGACGTGCAGGTCGACGTTGCTGAGCAGGTGGATCGGCCCGGTGAGGAACCGGCCGGCCGGAACCAGCACGTGCCCTCCCCCGGCGGCGTGGCAGGCGGCGATCGCCTGCCTGATCGCCTCGGTGCAGTCGGTCGTGCCGTCACCGACGGCGCCGTACTCCTGGATGTCGAACCAGCGGTTGGGGAAGTGCGGGCGGCGCACCTTGGCGCTGATGTACTCGGCGCGGGCCCAGGGGTTGCCGGGGGGCAAGGGATCGGCGCTCGCCCGGCCCGGGACCAACGATGCGAAGGCGGCGGCGGAGGCGGCCGCGCCGGCCCACCGGAAGAGGTCGCGTCTGCTGTGCTCGGTAGCCATGGTGGGTGCTCCTGGTTCTGGTGGTGGCAGATAGGTAAAGCTTTTCCTACCGTCCGGAAGGACCGGCGTCAACGGATTGACGGACGGAAACAGTTCCTGCGACGGTGGAGGCGGGAAAGGCTCTGCCTGCACCTTCTCCCCACACCGGGGAGGTTGGGAAACATCCGCGTAACCTCAAGGAGGCCCGGTGGCAGGTTCGACGGGCAGTGCCGGACAGGCGGCGCCAACCATCTACGACGTCGCGCGGGCGGCGGGCGTTGCCGCGTCAACGGTGTCCCGGGCGTTCGCCCGCCCGGGCCGCGTCAACGCCGACACCGCCCGACGGATCCGCAGGATCGCGGCGGAGCTGGGCTACCGCACCGATCCCCTCGCCCGCGCGCTGCTCGACGGGCGTTCGTCGATGATCGCGCTGGCCATCTCCGACATCACCAACCCGTACTACTTCGAGATCATCCGTGGTGCTCAGGCGGCGGCGATGGAGGCCGGCTACACGATACTGCTCGCCGACGCGCAGGAGTCCGACCAGCTCGAGCGGGAGGCGTTGGGTCGGGCCGTCCAGACGGTGGAGGGCGTCGTGCTGGCCAGCACCCGGATGTCCGACACCTCGATCCGGATGACGGGCAAGCTCCGGCCGCTGATCGTGCTCAACCGGGTCGTCGCGGGTGTGCCGTCGGTGGTGGTCGATCACCGGCACGGCATGCGGGAGGCCGTGGAGCACCTGCACGGGCTTGGCCACCGCCACATCACCTATCTGGCCGGGCCGGAGGCGGCGTGGTCGGACGGGATCCGCTGGCAGGCGTTACGTGAGGCCAGCGTCGAACTGGGCCTGCGACCGCACCGTCTCGGTCCGTATCCGCCGACCGTGCTCGGCGGCGTCGCCGCCGCCGACGACTTCTGGCGACGATCGACCAGTGCGGTCATCGCCTACAACGATTTGCTGGCCCTGGGACTGCTGCGCGGCCTCTCGGCCGTCGGCGTCCGGGTGCCGCAGGACGTCAGCGTCGTGGGCTTCGACAACATCTTCGGTACTGACCTGGTCACGCCCGGCCTGACCACCCTCGCCGCGCCGCTGGGCCTCCTCGGACGCACCGCCGTGCAAGGCCTGCTCGCTCTCATCTCCGGCACCCACCCTCCGGTCGACAAACCGGTCACGATTCCGACCCGCCTGGTGGTCCGCGCCTCCACGGATCAACGGTGCCCGACCCGGATCGCTCCCCCCGCCGAACAGGCGGAACTCCCCGACCTGCCGCAGGCCCCATCGGTCGGGGTCAGCACCAGGTAGGCCAGGTCGACCCGGAGAGTGGACCGCCGCCGGCCCGGGTAGCAACCGGGCGCAGGCGGCGCGCGATGGATTCCAGTATCTGGTCGGCCTGGCGCCGGGCCCGCTGGCCTCTTACGATGCGCCAGGGCAACTTACGGCAACTGATGGTCTGCCGGCCCGCCCGGAACTACGGTCACCTGCGGCTCCCTCCCGGGGTCGGCGAGCCCACGCTGCCGGGCTGATCGAAGGTAGAGGTCGTGGAACGATGACGAACGTCCCCCGCAAAGCATTCATGGGCGCTGCTCTGGCGGCTCTGGTGCTCTCCATCGCCCCACCCGCCCTTGCCGCAGGTGGGCAGGGGCCTGACGAGGTGCCCGCACCGGGCACCACTGTCCCGGAGTCCGTGTCCGTCGTCCCCTCGGCAGAGGGCATCCACGTCGTTGACATCTCGAGCGACACGATCACCCTGGCTTCCGGTGACACGTTCATCTATTCGGTGGACACCCCCGAGGGGCAGGGCCGCACCACGCTCGAGGTCAAGACGGTGGACCAGCTGCTGAAGGAGATCACCTCCAAGGACCGCTCCGCCCAGACCTACACGGTCGAGGACTCGCAGGGTGCGCAGAAGCAGGCCACCGACCGCGTCGTGCCGGGCGACGTCCTCACCGTGAGTGCAGGACAGGAGACACACCGCTACGCGATCGACATCGTCAAGGGCGCGGTGCGCGGCCAGCTGGAGCTGCCACACGACAAGATCACCGCGAACACCAGCTCGGACGTGGTCGTAAACTTCACATCCGGGATGAGAAGTCCCGCCACCGACGTGCGCGTGAAGGTGCCACGGGGCATCCGCGCCACGATGGACAACACGACCGTCAACGTCATCGGCCGGGGAGAAGTCAGCCTGTCCGGGCTCGCGACGCAGTCGGTCGGCAGGGTCGGAGCGGGCTACCGGTTCCCGAGGGTGGGGACGGCCACGATCGAGGACGCTCGAGACGGCAGCCAGGTCATCACGTTCCGCGGGCTCGACCTCAGGCCGTCGAACGGCACCGACCTGCAGATCCGGTTCACGCAGGTCTCGGTCAACCAGGGCAGATACTCGTTCGAGGCCTCCTACACCACCTCCGAGCCGGAGGCACTGACGAGCCCGGCAGCCACGGCCACCCTCCAGGTCGTCAGGAACGTCAGCGACTTCCACAGGGTGCTGGACAAGAGCCTGACATATAAGGGAGCCCCGGACACCTACACCAAGGCGCGGTTCCAATGGACGCCGCCCCAGCGCGCAGTGTCAGTCATGCTGCTGCGGTCGACGGACGGGGGCGCAACCTGGACGCAGAGCAACGCCAAGGTCGATACCCGCACCGGCGAAGTCGAGGTCAAGGACCTGACCCCGAACACCGAGTACGACTTCAAGCTGCACGTCACAGGCGGTGAGAACAACGGCGAGTCGAACGTCGCAACGTTCTACACCGGCAAGCTGGACGTCAAGCTGATGGGGGCCAAGGGCGACGGGGTTGCCGACGACACGGAAGCGGTCAATCGGGCGGTCCGCCACCTGAACAAGATCGGCGGCGGGACGTTGCTGTTCGAGAACGGCCGGTTCAACGTCAGGACCGTCCACCTGCTCAGCAACGTCTACCTGTACGTCAACAGCGATGCGACCATCTCCGCGCTCAAGGGCGCCGACGCGCCTGAGACCTCGTACTTCTCCGACCGGGCCTATCGCTCGGGCACGTCTGCGACCGACACGGGGCCCTACCGGGACCCCGAGAACTACACGACCAAGCAGGACGTCGGCCACACCTACTTCAGGAACAGCATGTTCTTCGGTGAGCGGGTCGACAACATCAAGATCATCGGGAATGGCCGGATCACAGGCAACGGCAACATCGTGACCAGCGACGGCGTCATGAACAACGCTCCGGACCTCAGGGCCGACAAATTGATGACCCTGAAGCTCAGCACCAACGTCGAGATCGGCGGGCTCGACAACGGCTTGGATCTCTGGTACGAGGAGACCGGCTCACCCACGACCGACCAGCCGTACTACATCAAGAGCCTGGCCAAGGACGGTACGACCGAGTCGAAGCAGACAGACATCAGCAACATGCTGAAGGTCGACAACGCCGGACACTTCGCGCTGCTGGCCACCGGCACGGACCACATCAACACGCACGACTTCTACTACGACAAGGGCAAGGGCGGTCAGGCGCGGGACGTCTTCGACTACATGGGCAGCAGCTACGTCACCGCCAGGAACATCTACGCCAAGGGGACGTCCGACGACATCGTCAAACCCGGCAGCGACTCCTCCCTGGGGTTCACCAGGCCGGCGACAGACTTCTACGTCCGGAACATCATCGGCGACACGAACTGCAACCTCTTCCAGATCGGCAGCGAGACAGCCGACGACATCAGGAACGCCTACGTCGACAACATCTATGTGCTGGCAGGCAACAAGGCCGGTTTCTCCATCTCCACGAACGATGGCGCGACGGTCGAGAACATCTACCTGAACTCGGGTAGGACGGGCCCGGTCCACCACCAGGCGCAGATGCGGCGCACGCGGGCCCCCTTCTTCATTTCGATCTCCAACCGTGGCCGCTTGATCGGTGGGCAGGCGCAGCGAACGAAATTCATGGAAAACGGCGTGCAGCGGGACGAGTTGCTGAGCACCAACGTCAACATCGGCCACGTCCGCAACGTTCACGTCAAGGACGTCAACATCGAAGAGGTCTACGGGGGCAGTCAGTACGGTGACCCCTCGAAGCGATGGGTTCCCTACACCAACCAGAGCAAGGCGACGCCGATCATCGCCGGCTACAAGGTCGGCGAGGGCGGACCGGCCCTCCCGGACGGCCGCACCGTCGGCTACGTCGAGAACGTCACGTTCGAGAATGTGAACCTGCTGGTGAAGGGCGGCAACAGCTACGAGGACTCGCAGATCAGCCCTCCGGAACTCGGCGTGGGTAAGTACAACGTCGCCGACTTCGGGGTGCAGCCCTCCTACGGGTTCTGGGCGAGGCACGTGCAGGGGTTGAGCTTCAAGAACGTGACGACGAACTTCGAGAGCAACGACGACCGCTACGCCTTTGTGCTCGACGACGTCAAGAACGCGGAGCTCGACGGTGTGACGATGGTGAAGGGAAGAAACAACCCCAGCGTCATCGAGCTGGAGAACGCCAGCAACATCACCGTGCGTAACTCCGCCTTCTACGACGGCGCCTGGGGGAACCAACTGACTCCTCTCCAAGACCTCACCAACGTGACAGTGTCGGACGCCCAGGCCTATCCGCCGAGAGTGACGGATCCGCACAACACCGCCATCCAGCTCAAGCGGGGCGGGCACGACAACGTGACGGGCCTGGACACCGAAGCACGGGTCATCACGGCGGTGCTGGGATCCACGGTGGCCGACCTGACCACGCAGATCGAGTCGACGGACGGCGCCACCCAGACGTACGCGGTCGCCGCTCCCGACGGTCGGCCGCGGAGCGCGGACGAATTGATCGACACCGGGGACAGCCTGGTCGTCACGGCGGAAGACGGCACGACGCGAGCGGAGTACGGGATCGTCGTCCCACTTGAGCTGGTGATCGAGGGAGAGTCGCAGCTCGGTTCGGTCGAGAAGAGTATCCCCAGCATCACCCTGTCCACCTCCTCGACGAACGGGAGGACGTACCTGCAGACCAGCTCGGTGCCGACCGGGGAGTGGATCCAGTTCCCCGTCGATGTTCCCGTCGCCGGCACCTATGACGTGTCGTACCAGTACAAGACGAACACGTCCGGGAGGGCGACGGTCCAGGCGTACGTGGACGAGGTCGCGAGTGGGGCGGCGGTCGACCAGAACAGCTCGACGGCCAACGTGTACGTCCCGGTGAGCCTGGGGCGAGTGACCTTCGCGGAGGCCGGAAAGCATACGGTCCGCTTCGAGGCCGTGAAACCAGGGTCGATCGTCATCGACTACATCAAGCTCACGAAGGTAGCCGGCGGACAAGCAGGTTGACAGGCGGTGAGGCCGGGGTCGCTCCACGCGCTGCCCCGGCCTCACCGCCCACCAAGCCGAAGTCGGGGGTCGAGGAAGATCGGAACACCACCTCCCCGACCTGCGAGAGCTGCGCGCCACCAGCTCCCCGCCGGCGTTACCGACTGACCGGATACAAGACCACCCGCGTTCGGGCGGGCGACCGGCGGGACAGCAGGCATCCAGTCAGCGCGGCGGCGAGGCCGGCCAGCCCGGCTGCCGCGAAGCCGCCCGCTGGCACGGATACGTCGACCGCCAGCCCGACGATCGGGGACCCGAGCGCGAAACCCGCGCTCTGCGCCGAGGACTGCAGACCTGTCGCCTCACCCCGCACGCTGGCCGGCGCCAGCCGGCTCACCGCATCGGCCACCGTGGAAAGGGTCGGCGCGGTGAGAAGCCCGGCGCCGACAACGGCCACGCACAACCAGGGCCAGTCGTGGGCAAGCCCGGCGGGAATCGTCACGAGCCCGAGCAAGCCGAGCAGCAGCCACGTGGGCAGCGGCCGGGGCAGCGCGCCATAAATCAGCCCGCCGGCGACGGAGGCCACGCCGAACACGGCTACGACCACGGCGGCCCAGGACACCTGACCTGCTTCTTCGAGCGTGGCGACGATGGCGAGGTCGACCCCGCTGAGCAGCGTCGTGGCACCGAACGCCATCATCAGTACGGCGATCATGCCGATGCCCAGCCACTCCCGGCGCGCGGGCCGTCCGGCCGCGCCGGCATCCGCCTCGTCCTCGGCACGCAGCGGCGGGTTGAGCAAGGCGATCCCGGCTCCGCCAGCCGCGATCGCGGCGCCGATCCCCCACGCGACCACACTGGGGGACATCTTCGCCGCGCACAGGATCACCACCGCCGGGCCCACGATGTACGACAGTTCGCCCTGCACCGATTCCAGCGCGAACGCGGCCCGGCGCTGTCCCGCCGTCGTCATCGCGGCGATCGCCTGCCTGGTCACCGGCTGGGCCGGCACCATCAGCAGACCCGCCGCGAAGGCGGCGCCCAGTAGGATCCCGTACGGCAGGATCGGCACGCTCAGCCAGAACACGACCTGCAGTACGACAGTTACCAGCAGCACAGTGCGCAGGCCCCGCCAGTCGATCATGCGGCCAAGCAGCGGCCCGCCCAGCGCCACCCCGGCGGTCAGAGCCGCCGCGACACCACCCGCTGCCGTATAGCTCATGTCCAGGCCCAGCACGACATACATCGTCAGCGCCATCACGTCAGCCGTGATCGCGGCACGGGCGAGCAGCGAAACGCCCAGCAGCGGTGCCATCCCCGGCACGGCGAGTACCTGTCGGTATCTGGTCACCTGCGGGACGCTAGGTCATCCGCGAGCTCATAGGAAGTGGCCAACTTCTTGGACCTGGCATAATGAATGCTTATGGCAAGGGATCTTGAGACCGCGTTGCTGCGGTCGTTCGTCACCGCCGTGCGGGCGGGCAGCATCAGCCGCGCCGCGACCGCGCTCGGACATACCCAGCCCGCGCTCAGCCAGCAGTTGCGCAAGCTCGAGAGCGCCGTCGGCCGTCCACTGCTTTACCGGTCGTCATCTGGCGTCTCGCCGACCCGGGCGGGTGCGGAGCTCCTGCCGTACGCCGAACGCATTCTCTCGCTCTCCGCACAGGCACTCACCGAAACCGGGCGCGCGCTTACCGGCCGCTGCGGCGTCGGGTTGCTCGAAGACCTCGCCGCGTCCCAGCTTCCACAGGCCCTCGCGGACCTCGCCGGGCTGCACCCCGGCGCGACGCTGGAGGTGCTCACCTTTTCCAACGTCGCCATGCGGGAGGCCTACGACGCGGGCCGCGTCCAACTCGTGCTCGACGAGGTGCCGTACATTCCCGGGCCGCCGCGCTGGACGGTACGCCGCCCGCTGGTGTGGGCGATCGGCCAGGGTGTGGACGTGGCTGCCGATCCACTGCCGGTGGTGCTGTTCTCGAACCCGTGCTTCTGGCGTACGTCAGTGCTGGAAACGCTCGAACGTGCCGATCGACGCTCGCGGGTGGCGTTCGAAAGCAACAGCCTGATCGGTGTGCTCGCCGCGGTGCGGGCCGGGCTCGGCGTTGCGGCGCTCATGCCCGCGAACCTCGAACCGGTCATGGCCTGCCACGACGTGGACGCCCTGCCCACCCTGCCGGACGTCGAGCTCGGTCTCGCACGGCACCCACGAACCGAAGGTGATCCGCTGATCGATGCCGTGGAGACCGCGCTACGACGCATGATCTGAAGTCGGTCGCGGGTCAGCGCGGGCTCACCCAACCCGGCGAAGGCTAGTGGACACCGCCTAGCTACCCTCGCGGGTATGTCCGACTCCCGCCTGCTGCGTATCGGTACCCGCAACTCCCCGATGGCGCTGGCCCAAGCCGAGCGGGTCCGCGCGATGCTCGCCGACCGGCACCCCGAGGTCACCGTGGACGTGATGTCGATGTCGACCAGCGGGGACCGGTGGCACGGCGACCTGGCCGCACTGGATGGCAAGGCGGCGTTCACCAAGGAGGTGGACGCCGCCTTGGTCGCCGGGGACGTCGACCTACGCCGTGTTTCGGAAGTGTCGTAGGTGGCAGGCATGCTGTGGGGCTGTGGGGAGGTTTACCGCGTTCCGGTTCACCGTCGATCCGTCACCGTTGCAGGTGGTGGTGTTGGCCCGTCATGCGGGGGCGTCCCGGTTCGCGTTCAACCAGTGTCTGGCTCTGGTGAAGGAAGCCCTGGATGCGAGGCATCGGGGTGTGCCGGTGGTGGTGCCGTGGTCGGGTTTTGACCTGATCAACGCGTTCAACTCGTGGAAGTGCTCGGCTGCGGCGGGTCGCCGGTTCGTGGTCGATGCGGCCGGTTCGGTCGAGGTCGTGGTGACGGGGTTGGCGTGGCGGGCGCGGGTGTGTCAGCAGGTGTGTGAGGAAGCCGCTGTCGACCTGGGTCGTGGCCTGAGCGCCTGGGCCGAGTCGCGGCGGGGGAACCGGCCGGGCCGCCGGGTGGGGTTCCCGACATTCAAACGCAAGACCCGCACCCGGCCGTCGTTTCGGATCCGCTGCAAGACCACCAAGGCCGGTCGGGCGAGTATCCGGGTCGGGGATCCCACGGCGGGGCCGCGCAGTGTGTGTCTGCCGAGGATCGGGATCTTGAGGGTGCGGGAGGACACGCGCCGCCTGCGGCGGATGATCCGCACCGGCCGGGCCCACATCCGGTATGCCACCGTCTCCTGCCGGGCCGGCCGGTGGACCATCACCGTGACGGTCCAGGCAGTAGATCTGCATCCCGCCCGCCAGCACCCGCCCCGCCCCGACACCGACAGCAGCGGTTGGGTGGGTGTCGATCGAGGTCTTGCCGCTCTCGTCGTGGCCGCTGACCGCACCGGCCGGCAGGTGTTGCGTGTCGATGATGCGCCGCGCCCGCTGCGGGCCGCCCTGCCGAGGCTACGGCGTCTGTCCCGCCAGGTCAGTCGTAAACAGCGAGGCTCGCGTAACCGGGCTGAGGCTGTCGCCCGGCTGGCTCGTGCCCACCTGCGTGTCGCGAACGTGCGTCGATATTTTCTGCACGAGGTCGCCAATCGGCTGGTCAAGACCCACGACCGGCTGGTTCTGGAAGACCTGCACACCGCCGGCCTGCTGCGTAACCGGCGTCTGGCCGCCGCCATCTCCGATGCCGGCTGGGCCGACCTGGCCCGCATCATCGGCTACCAACAACGCTGGCGCGGCGGGCACGCCATCGCGGCGCCCCGCTGGTACCCGTCGACCAAGATGTGTAGTGCCTGCGGCACCGTCGGCCCGGCACTGCCCCTGTCCGTACGCATCTTCCGCTGCGGCGAGTGCGGGCATGCGGCGGACCGGGACGTCAACGCGGCGGTCAACCTCGCTGTCTGGGCCGAGGAACATGTTCAGACCCGGGACCCCGAAGTACGAGGCCCGGTCATCAACGCCTCTCGAGGGGACGGCTCTGGCCGGCGCCCACGCGCCGGTGAAACCAGCCCCGATGACGGAGGAACCCCACCGCCACGAATATCCGTGACGGCAGGGACGCCCGAGAAGGGCGGTGTCTCATGACCAACAGACTTATGAGACACGCTGTAGTGGTGCACTGCGTCAAGGACGTACCCGGGGACCGGCCGGCACCGGCAGGCACGGTGATGGCCGCCTACCTCACCCGCGACGACGTCCGGGACTGCCTCGTACACCCGGGCGGACTGCGCATCGAGCAGCTGCCCGCCGGCACCCGGATCGGTACCTCCGCGGTCCGGCGGGTCGCGCAGCTGGCCCTGCACTGGCCGAACCTGGTGCCCGTGGCCATCCGTGGCAACGCGAACAGCCGGCTGGCCAAGCTCGACGCCGGCGAGACGTACGACGCGCTGCTGTTCGCGGTCTCCGGCCTGCAGCGGATCGAGCAGGCCGACCGGATCACCCAGCCGATCGACGTCGACATGATGGTCCCGGCCGTCGGCTCCGGCACCCTGGTCCTGCAATGCCGCGACGACGACACCAGCACCCGTGACCTGGCCGCGAGCCTCAGCGACCCGCGGACCTGGCAGGAGACCGTGGCCGAGCGGACCATGTTGCACATCCTGCAGGGCAACTGTCACTCACCGATTGCTGCGCTCGCGCGCACCGAGCCCGACGGGCGCCTCGGCCTGCGGGCGAGGGTGATCAGCCTCGACGGCAAGACCGTGCTCGACGTGCACGAATGGGCGGCGGACCCGATCACCCTCGGGACCTCCGTCGCTGCGGCCCTGTTGCGCCAAGGCGCCCGTGACCTCCTCGATCTGCCTGCCCACGGGTCGGCCTGACCGACCGTCAGATACCGTCGCCGCGAGCCCAACCCGAAGATCGCGGGCACGGGGCCGCGGCTGTCGGTCGGCCAGGTCTGCGGCGACGGGCGTCTCGCTGAGCCGCAGGGCGAACAGCAGGTCCGGGTGTGGGCGTGCGATGGCGCGTCCGGCGGTGACCTCCGCGGGCGACAGGACCGCGGGAACACCGACCGCTGTGCGGTTCGAGGTCTGCCGGTGTCTGGTCGAGCCAGCCACCGGCAGACCGCCTCGATTCCGGTGCTGTAGACGGTGTCGACGCGGGCGAACTCGGCCGGGCTCAGCCGTCGCCAAGCGTCGGCGCGGAAGCGGTGTACGTCGCCGGCCGGCGGCACCGGCAAGTCCTCCTGCACCCGATCGGCCGGCCACCGAGACAGCCCTCCATAGACTGCCCTGCTCGCGCCACCTCACCGCCGGTGAGGCCGCGCTGTTACACGACCCGGCGTACGTGCTCGGCTGGGATCCCCGCATCGCGGAGACCGCCACCCGCGGTATCGAGATGGACAGCTGACGCACGCCTGGCGGTCGGCCTACGCGGCCTACCGTTGTGCGCGCTGTGCGGCGTAGAGGTCGTCGACGGCTGGTGCAGATCCGTGGCCGACGAGCAGCGATTCGAGGTCGCCGGAGAAGTCCCGGGACAGTCCGCTACCGGTGCCATCCACACCCTGCACGCCGACGGTCACGCTGCGCGGTGCGACGTCGGCAATCGTGATCGCGTACGAGCGGGGGTTCGTGATCCTTACGTTCCAGTGCGCCATCCGGGCTCCGAACAGGGGACCCGACGCCGCCGATCCGCCCACCGCTCCGTTGTTTTCGACGGTAATGGCCGTTCGTACGTTCTCGAACGGCAGAGCGCGGTGGGTGTCGAAGGTGCCCTCCGACATGCGGCCACGGCGGTAGACATTCCCGGACGAGAGGCCCTCCAGGTTAAGGCCGTGATGGACGGCCCCGGAGCGCACCGGGACGGTGAACCGCTCGATCTCGAAGTGCTCCACCAGGTTGTCGTTGGACTGCATACGACAAGCGAAGCTGTGATGGGGGGCTCGTCCGCCGACGGCGACCTCCGTGAGGGTGACCGACTTGGCTGAGGTGAACCCGAAGCCGAGGTCGCAGTTCTCGACTCGCACGTCACGCGCCCAGCAGTCGTGGACGGCTTGGAAGCAGACGCCGTTCGAGCCCGGATGCCTGTTGTGCGCCGTCTGGGGAACCAACTCGTTCCGGATGGTGAGGCGCTCGACGCCCGACTCGGAGACGGTGGGGCCGATGTCGCGCAGCCGTGCGGGCCAACCGGGCCGGAGGTCGTACTTGAGTGGTTGCGACAGCCGGATCAGGCGTTCGTTGAACACCGCCTCGACCCGTACCGGCCACTGCAACGTGGCGTACTGCACATACTGGCCGCCGGATCCCGTCACGAGCTGCGGTGCCTTGCGTGGCCAATCGTAGGTCTGAGTGCCGGGTACGTCGCCGGCCAGGTGCCTCAGCAGGCTGGCGTCCGACGGGTTCTGGCACTCCAGGACGACCATGTCCCCGGCGCTCAGCCGGCTGCTGTCGGACACGACAAGCGTCTGCTGGCCGCGCGATGCCGCGCCGACCTCGCCGAGCACGTCGCCGAGCAGCCACCCCTCGGTTCCGGCGTAGTCCTCGGCCTCGCACTGCGCCCGACGCTCCGGCGACACGAACCAGATCTGTCCGCCAGTCCAGGACCAGCGGCTGTTTCCGCTGTCCTGCCGGTTCGGTCGGTAGCCGTCATCGAGGGTGCGCGTGAAATGCAGCACCGTGGAATCCCGACTGGCGCCGCGGAGTACGACGTTGGACCAGTGCATCCAGACCGGCCCGGACAGGGTGTAGACCCCTGGTGGCACCAGAACGACGCCTCCACCGTTCTCGCCCGCCCAACGGACGGCGTCATTGAACGCGGCCGTGCTGTCTGTCCCGTCGGCGTGGGCACCGAAATCGGTGACCTTCGCGACGACGGGAGGCGTCGGCGGTTTACTGCCGAGTCGGTAGCCGGCGCGGGACACGTCGGGCACCAGCGGATGGGAGCCAGGTGCCGCTCGCCACTGTTCCAGAAGGTGGGCGGAAGCATCGCTGTCTTGCCCGACGGTCGCCGCCTCTGCTGGCTGGTCCGCAGAAGCGGCGCCGGTCAGCGCGGTGGCGGCGGTGGCTGCCGCGCCCAACCCGAAGAGCCCACGTCGAGTGATGGCGGGACGCGCGCTGGTGGACGGCATGGCAATTCCTCCCGGACCGGGTGCGGGGCGGCGGATGGGTGAAACCGTTCGCAAGCAAGAACGACCACACCAGAGGGTCATTGGAGGAGTCAATGGGTTCCCGCTTTGAAACATGTTTCAGGCGTCGCTCGCCGACCGAGCCGGGCCGGACGCACCCCGATGGATCCGACAGCTGTCTTGCCGGTCCACGAGGCCAGCGGTAGATGGCGCACCATCCAGGCCCGTTACACCATAACTGTCATTATGATGTAGGGCCGTTATGTCCATTTTGTCCATTAGAGCTACCAGATTAGCGTTATCGATAATCCGCTAATCCGGATCGGATGGCCGTTCGCCATCCCTCGGTGTTGTTCTCAGTGGAGCTGATCTCTTCTCACTGGTTCTGATCCGCCGGGCCCGTGGGCTCGTCGAGGGCTGTCGATAGCCTGTGCCGGATCTTGGGGCCGGGGAGGATGGGTTGGGTGGTCTGGTGGCGGTGCGCGGCCACGCCGGATTCGCCCTGCAACGGCACGGGCCCGTTTGGAGTCGTGATCACGTGGCTGGGAAAGGATTGGACGGGGTGATGCTCGGGCTTGTAGCTTGCAGTGGACCGCGACACCGCCCGAGGAGGTGAGACCCATGAACGCTGTATCGATGTGGGTGCTCCCCCTTCCCGTCACGGTCGGGCGATTGACGTAGGTGTCGCCGGGAGCGCCTCGCCAACACGGCACTCCCGAAAGGCAACACCTATGCACTCTCTGCAGTTCACCGCCGAGCCGTCGTCGAACGATACGGTCGAGCGCGACTCCACCGCGGGCGACGTCCCCGGACTCCCATCGCCGGCCTCCGGCGCTGATCGTGCGCCCCTCATGTTCGACGTGATCATTGTCGGGTGCGGGCCGACTGGCGCGATGCTGGCCGCCGAACTGCGGCTGCACGACGTGCGGGTACTCGTCCTGGAGAAGGAAACCGAGCCCGTGTCGTTCGTCCGCATCGTCGGTCTGCACATTCGCAGTCTCGAGCTGATGGCAATGCGCGGACTGCTGGATCGCATTCGCGAACAGGGAAGACAGCGTCCGGCCGGCGGATTCTTCGCCGCCATCGACAAACCCGCGCCCGAGGGCCTGGATTCCGCGCACGCCTATCTGCTGGGCATCCCGCAGCCGGTCATCGTTCACCTGCTCGAAGAACATGCGACCCAACTGGGTGCGCAGGTCCGGCGCGGTTGTGCGGTGGCCGATTTCGAGCAGGACGACGAGGGTGTGACCGTCGAGCTGGCCGACGGCGAACAGCTGCGTTCGCGCTATCTCGTCGGCTGTGACGGCGGGCGCAGTACGGTGCGCAAACTGCTCGGCGTCGGCTTCCCCGGTGAGCCCTCGCGGACCGAGACGCTGATGGGCGAGATGGAAGTGGGTGTGCCGCAGGAGGAGATCGCCGCCAAGGTGACCGAAATCGGCGAGACCAATAAGCGCTTCTGGCTCAGGCCCTTCGGCGAAGGGGCATATAGCGTCGTAGTCCCCGCCGCGGGAGTCAGCGATCGCGCGGAACCACCCACCCTCGAGGATTTCAAACAGCAGTTGCGCACCATCGCCGGAACCGATTTCGGCGTGCACTCCCCGCGCTGGTTGTCCCGCTTCGGGGATGCCACCCGGCTAGCCGAACGCTATCGGGTCGGGCGGGTGCTGCTGGCCGGCGATGCGGCACACATCCATCCACCCACCGGCGGACAGGGCCTCAACCTGGGCGTTCAGGACGCATTCAACCTCGGCTGGAAACTGGCCGCACAGATTTGCGGCTGGGCGCCAAAAACACTGCTGGACACCTACCAGGCCGAACGCCATCCGGTCGCCGAGGACGTGCTGGACAACACCCGCGCCCAGATGGAACTGCACTCCACCGAACCGGGCCCGCAGGCCGTGCGCAGGCTGCTCACCGAACTGATGGACTTCGACGAGGTGAACCGCTATCTCATCGAGAAGATCACCGCGATCGGCATCCGCTACGACTTCGGCGAGGGCCCCGACCTGCTCGGCCGCCGCCTGCGCGACATCGACGTGAAACAGGGCCACCTCTACGGTCTGCTGCATCGCGGCCGCGGCCTACTGCTGGACCGCACCGAACGCCTGACCGTCGGCGGCTGGTCGGACCGGGTCGATTACCTCGGGGATCCCACTGCGGTACTGGATGTTCCGTGTGTCCTGCTACGCCCCGACGGCCACGTCGCCTGGATCGGCGACGATCAGCAGGATCTGGACCACCACCTCTCCCGCTGGTTCGGCAAGCCCGCCAACTGATTTCGCCTGAGCAACCGAAAATGAATGCGAACACGCCTGTCTCGGGTCGAGACCATGACAGGGACGGATTCGTGGGGTCATCCCGCTATAGGTGGCGAGATAGCGAGCAAATCTGAGGCGCTGTCGGCCAGGAGCTGGGAGTGATCGGGGTTGCCCCGGCGAGCGCTGAGCGCCCACGATCCTCGATGAGAGCGCCGCTCCCGGCACTGGATCACATTCACTGAGACAGATAAGGACGTGCTCCTTCTCATCGAACCTGTTCGGGGAAAGCCGGGCCACGCCGCGCCTGATCCCGCGTCCACTCCCCCACCTCGGGCATGCGGGTGATGGTAGGAAGCGGACGATCCGCCGGGCGAAACCCTCTTCCTGGCCGTGGCCGGCAGCCCCGGTTGGCCGGGCGAAGCGGTTGCTGGCAGGGTCGACGACATGACGGGAATGACCGGGGCGGACGTCCGGGCGGCGGCCGGTGAAATGACGCGGGTCCTGCGCCCGGTCGCGGACCGGGACTGGACGGTCCGGGCGGGCGACCTGGAGTGGTCCTGCTGGACCACCGCCGCCCACGTCGCGCACGACCTGCTCGGGTACGCCGGCCAGGTGACCGGCCGACCGGATCGCGAATACCTGCCCTTCGACCTGCGGGTACGCCCCAACGCCCCGGTGGCCGACGTGCTGGCCGTGGTGGCCGCGAGCGCTGGGCTGCTCGCCGCCGCCGTCGACACCGCCGCTCCGGACACCCGGGCGTGGCCCTGCTGCACACCCACGACATCACCCGGGGCCTCGAGCTGGGCTGGTACCCACCGTCGGAGCTGTGCGTCGGCGTGCTGGACCGGCTGTTCCCCGACGCACCGGCCGGCGACCCGGTCGAGGTGCTGCTCTGGATGACCGGGCGGGCGACGCTGGGCGACCGGCCCCGGCGTGCCCGGTGGAGCTGGCGGGCGGCGGTGGAATGAGGCAGGTCAGCGGCGCCGCCAGGGCAGCCGCCAGCGCCGCCGCCCCGGACGGGCCTCGACCGGAGCATGATCAGCCGCAGCGACGACCCGCTCGGCTGCGGCCGCCTCCCGGTCGGTCCGCCATCGGCGCACGGTGTCATCGGCGTTGACCGGGCGGACCGCTACCCGCGGGCCGATCGGCGTGCGCAGCCAGGCCATGATCTGCGCGTTGACGTCGGCGACGTACGCCCGTACCGATTCCTCGGTGGGCAGGTCGCGCACCTCGTCGGGGACCCGCTCGACCCGGCGGCGCAGTTGCAGCGGCGTCGGCAGCAGCAGGTCGGTGGGGAGTTGCTCGCGTTCCAGGAAGCTCTTGATCCACCACGATTCGTCGTAGGGCATGTTCCGCCCGGGGATCAGCTTGCCGGCGCCGGGCAGGTTGTCGAACTCGCCGCGCTCCTGGGCCGAACGGATCTGCGCCTCGACCGCTGCCTCCCAGCCAGTCGTCACCGCCGTCACCTCCCGTACCCCAGCCTATCCACCGCTACGGCCCGGGTCGGCGCTCGCCGGTGGCGGCCCATTCCTATCGGCAGCCAGGGTCCCGGGCGGCGCACATTCCGGGTGGGCCGGGCGGACGGCCCACCCGCAGGGAAGGATCACTGGTGCGTGCGATTGGCTGCTCGGGCTCGGCGTCGCGGTGGCCCTGGCCCTGCGATCGGCCGGCCGGCAGGTGCCCGGGTGCGGGCCAGGGGCGACGGCGCACGTGGCGGTGGCCGTCGCGGGGGAACGGGGGACGGGCGCGCAGCACCTCCTCGAAGACGTACCCGCTCTTCTCCGCCACCCGACAGGACGCGGGGTTGTCGACCTGGTGCAGCAGTTCGAGGCGGGTCAGCCCGGCGGCGGCGAAGCGGGCGAACGCCCAGTCGCTGACCGCGTCGACCGCGCGCGGCGCGATCCCGCGACCACGGGCGGACGCCACGGTCCAGTAGCCGATCTCCGCGTACGGTCGCCCGGGCGTGACCTCCTTGAGTAGCACGTGCGCCACCAGCCGCTGCCCGTCGGGTGTCGGCTCCAGGACGGCGAAGCTGAACCGGCGGCCGGCGGCCCAGCCCTGCTGGCTGCGGCGCAGGAACGCGCGGGCCTCGGCCGGGGTGGTCACCGGGTTTCGGGTCCAGCTCAGGAGCACCGGATCGCGATACGCGGCCAGCAGCGCCTCGGCGTCGCCGTCGCGCCAGGGCCGCAGCAGCAGACCGGGCGCGGACGGGGTGGGCGGGGCGTGTAGCACGATCGACATCCCGGTAGTCTGGCCCGCCTGGTCAATCGTGGCGACCCCGTCGTGGGCCGAAGAGCCGCAGTGGTGGGATGCCCGCGTGTCGCCGCCGTCGCGGCCCGGCTCCGCCGGCTGTTCAGCGACCGGCGCTGTGCCGCTGGTAGTGGCGGGCGACGCGCGCCCGGTTGCCGCAGGAGGGTTTGCACCATTCCTGGCGCGGGTGGTCCTTGATGAAATAGCGCACACAGCGCGGCGCGGGACAGGCGCGCAGGTGTTCCCGCGCCGGGCTGGACAGGAATTCGATGGCGGCGCGAGCCAGCCCCGCCGTGAGCCGCAGCCGGATGTCGCCCACCTCGGCGGCCCAGGCGAGGGTCGGTGCGGCGCCGTCCGGCCAGCTGAGCACGGGATGGACCGGTACCGCCGCGGCGGTCAGGTTGAGCCGCTCGACCGCTTCTGCCGGGGACAGCAGAGCGGAGGAGTCGGCCCGGCTCGGTGGTTCCGGCCGGACGGCCGCGGCGAAGAGGGTACGCACGGCACGGCGCACTGCCACCACGTCGAGCCGGGTCTGCTCGTCGGCGGGCGGCTCGACACCGTCGACCCATTCCCGTAGCAGCGGGGCCTGCCCGCGTAGCCAGCCACTCAGGCCGGTTACGTCGGCCAGGTCGTCGGCCACCCCACCGTTGCCGTCGTGCCGGATCGTGCCGGCCAGGGCGAGGGTGAGCTGCTGGGCCATGGTCCTGCGCCTCCGGTGCGGCCTTGTGTGGTGATCAAAGCCTAGTGTAGCGTCCCTAACGCCTTTGATGGGAATAAGCCATTAGGGAGAGATGGTGCTGGTCATCGCCCACCTGAGCGACACCCACATCGACAGCCATCCACGCTCGGCCGAGCGGACCGCCCGGGTGATGGACTACCTGAACGGCCTGGCCCGCCCGGTCGACGCGATCCTGGTCACCGGAGACATCGCCGACCACCGCGAGCTGGCCGAGTACGAGACCGCCGAGCGGCTCCTCGACGCTCCGGTGCCCGTCATGACCTGCCCCGGCAACCACGATGTGCGCGACGCGTACCGCAAGGGTCTGCTCGGCGACGAGTCCGGCGGCAGCGGCCCGGTCAACGCCCGGCACGACGTGGCCGGCGCGGTCTTCCTCCTCGCCGACTCGTCGGTCCCCGGCGAGGACGACGGCCACCTCGACGAGGAGACGATGGCCTGGCTGGCCACCGAACTGGACAGCATCCCGGCCCACACCCCGGCCTTCATTGCCTTTCACCACCCGCCCGTCGCGCTGCACCACCCGGTCATCGACCCGATCCGGCTGCTGCCCGCCGACCCGTTGGCCGAGCTGGTCACCGCCCACCCGCAGGTCGTCGCCGTGCTGACCGGGCACTTCCACACCGCCGCCGCGAGCACGTTCGCGGGCCGGCCGCTGCGGATCGCGCCCGGCGTGATCTCCACCCTGCGCCTGCCTTGGGAAGGCGAGGGGCGGTTGACCACCCAGACGCAGCCACCCGGCGTGGCGTTCCACCTGTACGACGACACGGGACTGCTCACCACCCACTACCGCGTGGTGGTCTGACCATGCACGAATTCGCCGTCCTCGGCTTCCTGGCCGCCGTCGCGCCGATCACCACCGCGCCGGGCACGAGTCTCACCCTGGTCGTGTCCCGCGTCGCGGCCGGCGGGCGGCGGCAGGGCTGGTGGGTGATCCTCGGTACCGTGACCGGGCTGTACGTGCACGCCGCCCTCGCCGCCGTCGGCCTCGCGGCGCTGGTCCTGCGCTCGTCCCAGGCGTTCTGGATCGTCAAGCTGGCCGGCGCTGCGTACCTCGCCGGGCTCGGCCTCTGGATGATGTGGTCCTCGATCCGCCGGACCGCGTCGACCACGCCGCCGAGCCCGGGTGGGCCGAACGGCCGGGCGCGATGGCTGCGGTGGCGCGCCGGGCATCCCTACCTGCAGGGCCTGGTCGGCAACGTGCTGAATCCCAAGGCCGCCGCCATCTACCTCACCCTCGCGCCACAGTTCCTGGCACCGGGTCGACCGGTGCTGGGGCCGATGCTCGTGCTGGCCACCGCGCACGCCGCCCTGCACACCTGCTGGCTCGGCGGCTGGGCCGCCGTCTCCGGTGCCGCCGCCCGGCTGTGGCGGCTCGCCGCCGTCCGGCGGCTGTTCGATCGGCTGGCCGGTGGGATCCTGCTCGTCCTCGGTGTACGGGCCGCGTTGACGTGACGCGCGTAACCGCCGTCGCCGCCGGCGGGGCGTAGGGTCGCGGCGGGACGGATGGACCCCGGGGAGTGCGCATGGTGACAGGCGGCGCGGTGGTGGGGATCGCCCTGGTGGCGTTGGGTTTGGTGCTCACGCCCGGCCCGAACATGGTCTACCTGGTGTCCCGGTCGGTCACCCAGGGCCGGCAGGCCGGGCTGGTCTCGCTGCTCGGGGTGGCCGTCGGCTTCCTGATCTACCTGGCCGCGGCGGTCGCCGGGATCGCCACGGTCTTCGTGCTGGTGCCACCGTTGTACGCGGCGGTGAAGCTGGCCGGGGCGGCGTACCTGCTGTGGCTGGCCTGGCGCAGCCTGCGTCCCGGTGGCCGGTCCGCGTTCACCCCGGCGCCGCTGCCGCCGGACCGACCTCGACGGCTGTTCACCATGGGGTTGGTCACGAACCTGCTGAACCCCAAGATCGCCATCCTGTACGTGTCGCTGCTGCCGCAGTTCATCGACCCGACGCGCGGGCACGTGGCGACGCAGAGCCTGCTGCTCGGCCTCACCCAGATCAGCATCGCGCTGACCGTGAACGGGCTGATCGTGCTCACCGCCGGTACGGTGTCGGCGTTCCTGAGTCGCCGCCCAGGTTGGGCGCGGGCGCAGCGGTACGTGATGGGCAGCGTGCTGGCCGGCCTCGCGATCCGTATCGCCGCGGACCGGTCCCGCGCCGTCGTCGCCACCCCCTGACGGGTCGCCGCCCCACCCGCCTCGCGTCGACCCGGCCGGCGGCGCCCAGCCGGCACCGGCACCGCGTCACCGGCCAGGGTGCCGCCGCCGAGGGTGGCGGCGGCGGCGAGGCCGATCAGCCGCAGCAGGGTGCGACGGTCGGTGGATGCGCCCGGCAGGGACGCCTTCACGGCGCACTCCCTTCGTGGTGGGTTTGCCGAGGACCTGGAACCGGATAGGATTAGTTGGGGTTCTAATCGAACAAACTAATCGACGGTGATCCCGCCCACAAGACAGCCGAAGCGCCACCCCGGGTGGTCGATCCGGGCCGACCATGGAGGTGGGCGATGATGAAGGCCGCACCACCGGGACCGGCAGCGTTGGCGCAGGAAGCGAACAACTCGTGATCAGCATCCACACCCCACCGCAGCCCACCGACCTCAGCGACGTCCGGGTGGCCAACCGGGCCGTGGTCCTGCGGCACGTCCGGCTGCACGCACCCTGCTCCCGGGCCGACATCGCCGCGCACACCGGGCTCAACAAGGCCACCGTCTCCAGCCTGGTCACCGAGCTGATCGAGCGACGGCTGCTGCGCGAGACCGGGCTCACCGAGAACCGGGTCGGCCGGCCCGCCACCATGCTCGTCCTGGACGGCGAGCCCAACGCCGGGCTCGGCCTGGAGATCGGCGCCGACGAACTCGTGGTGGTCGCCGTCGACTTCGGCGGCAGGCCGCTGCTCACCTGGCGGCGGGCCTTCGCCGCCCCGGCCGTCGCACCGGAGGAGACCGTCCGCGCGCTCGCCGCCCTGGCCCGCCGGGCGATCACCCGGGTGACCGGGCAGGGCCGCACCGTGCTCGGCCTCACCGTCGGCGTACCCGGGCTGGTGGGCACCGACGGCGTGGTTTCCCTGGCCCCGGCGCTGGGCTGGCGGGACGTGCCACTCGCCGCCGACCTGCGGCGCGCGTTGCGCGAACCGAGCTTCCCCGTCGGCGTCGACACCGACGCCAACCTCGCCGTGCTGGCCGAGCAACGCCACGGCCCGTACGCCGGCACGGCCGACCTCGTGCGCCTGACCGGCGGGGTCGCGGTCGGCGCCGGGGTGGTCAGTGGCGGCCGGCTGCTGCGCGGCGACCGCGGCCACGCGGGTGAGATCGGGCACGTGCCGGTCGACCCGGCCGGGCCGGTCTGCGCCTGCGGCCGGCGCGGCTGCCTCGCCGCGCTGACCGGGGTGGACGCGGTGGTCCGCCGGGCGCTGCCCGACGCCGAGCAGGACGGCCCGGTCACCGACTACCTGCCGGAGCTCGACCGGATCCAGGCCGCCGTCAACAGCGGCGACGACATCGTCCTGGCCGGGCTCGCCGAGGTCGGCCGGCACCTCGGCCACGGGGTGTCCATCCTGGCCAACCTGCTCGACCCGCAGGTGATTGTCGTCGGCGGCCACTTCGCGGCGCTGGCGCCCTGGCTGCTCCCGGCGGCCCGGGCGGAACTGGCCGCCCGCGCCCTCGCCCCCGGCGGGTGCCGGCTGGAGGCCAGCACGCTGGGCTCCGCGGCGACCGCGCTGGGCGGGGCCACCGCCGCCCTGGCCCCGCTGGAGGCGGGACGGCTACCGGCCGCCTGACCTCGCCGGGCGGCTCGGTCCGCACCGGGTCTTGACCGGGTCGGTGCCGGGGTGCCAACCTCGGTAACGCCACCCCGTCACCAGGGCAGCCGGGGCGGCCATCTCTTCCGCGGTTGTCGAAGCGCTTCACCAGCGTCCGGGCCGGCCACCGCCCACCCCACCGTCACGCCGCGCCGCTTGTCACGGCGATCGTCGAAGCGCTTCGACCTACCGCCGGGCGGGCCGCACGCCCACGGAAGGCACCGCCATGCCCGACTGCGGCGTGCCGTACGACGTGCTCGCCTGGACCGCCGAGAAGCTGGCCTACCTGCGCCGCCTCGACGCGCACACCCTGGACCTGTCGTTGCAGCGGCGCGAGCCGGAACGCCGGTACCCGATCCTGCTGACCCTCCTACGCCGTGTTTCGGAAGTGTCGTAGGTGGCGGGCATGGTGTGGGGCTGTGGGGAGGTTTACGGCGTTCCGGTTCACGGTCGATCCGTCGCCGTTGCAGGTGGTGGTGTTGGCTCGTCATGTGGGGGCGTCCCGGTTTGCGTTCAACCAGTGTCTGGCTCTGGTGAAGGAAGCCCTGGATGCGAGGCATCGGAGCGTGCCGGTGGTGGTGCCGTGGTCGGGTTTCGACCTGATCAACGCGTTCAACTCGTGGAAGACCTCGGCGGAGGCGGGTCGCCGGTTCGTGGTCGATGCGGCCGGCTCGACGGAGATCGTGGTGACGGGGTTGTCGTGGCGGGCGCAGGTGTGTCAGCAGGTGTGTGAGGAAGCCGCCGTCGACCTGGGCCGCGCCCTGACCGCCTGGACTGATTCCCGGCGGGGGAAACGGCCGGGCCGCCGGGTGGGGTTCCCGACATTCAAACGCAAGACCCGCACCCGGCCGTCGTTCCGGATCCGCTGCACCACCAAGGCAGGTCGGGCAAGCATCCGGGTCGGTGATCCCACGGCGGGACCGCGCAGTGTCTGCCTGCCGAAGATCGGAATCCTGAGGGTACGGGAGGACACCCGCCGCCTGCGGCGGATGATCCGCACCGGCCGAGCCCACATCCGGTACGCCACCGTCTCCTGCCGGGCCGGCCGATGGACCATCACCGTGACGGTGCAGGCAGCTGACCTGCATCCCGCCCGCCAACACCCACCCCGCCCCGACGGCGGTGGTGGTTGGGTGGGCGTCGACCGGGGCCTTGCCGCTCTCGTCGTGGCCGCCGACACCACCGGCCGACAGCGGCTGCGCGTCGATGATGCGCCCCGGCCGCTGCGGACCGCCCTGCCCCGACTACGACGTCTGTCGCGCCAGGTCAGCCGCAAACGGCGAGGCTCACGTAATCGGGCTGAGGCCGTCGCCCGGCTGGCCCAGGCTCACCACCGCGTCGCCAACATACGTCGACACTTCCTACACAAGGTAGCCAATCGGCTGGTCAAGACCCACGACCGGCTGGTCCTGGAAACCCTGCACACCGCCGGCCTGCTCCGTAACCGGCGTCTGGCCGCTGCCATCTCCGATGCGGGCTGGGCTGACCTGGCCCGCATCATCGGCTACCAGCAACGCTGGCGCGGCGGGCAGACCACCCCGGCACCCCGCTGGTACCCGTCCACCAGAATGTGCAGTGCCTGCCGCACCGTCGGCCCTGCCCTGCCCCTGTCCGTGCGCATCTTCGCCTGCGACGAGTGCGGGCATACGGCGGACCGGGACATCAACGCGGCGATCAACCTCGCTGTCTGGGCCGAACACCACCACGCCCAGACCCGGGACCCCGAAGCACGAGGCCCGGTCACCAACGCCTCTCGAGGGGACGGCTCTGGCCGGCGCCCACGCGCCGGTGAAACCAGCCCCGACGACGGAGGAACCCCACCGTCACGAATATCCGTGACGGCAGGGACGCCCGAGAAGGGCGGTGTCTCATGACCAACAGACTTATGAGACACGCTGTAGCGCAGTCGGCGGTCGACGTGCTCGACGAGACGCTGCTGCTGTTCGACCAGGCGATCAGCGGCCGGGAGGCCGCCGCGAAGCAGAAGGTCGCCGAGGCCCTGGCCGAGCGGGCCAAGGGCGGGGAGAACCGGCAGGCGCTGCTGGACGAGATCCTGACCATCGTGCTCGACACCGGGATCGGCGACGGGCAGATCGGCAACCTGCTGCGCACCCGGATCGGCATGGACCGGATGCGCGCGGCGTGGGCCGAGCGCCGCGAGCGGCTGCCCCGTGACCACGGCCAGCTCAGCATGCTGGACGCGTCGATGTCGTACCTGCGCCAGTTCGCCCCGGCCGTGCTGGCCGTGGTGCAGTTCGACGGCGGGCCCGGCACCGAGCGGCTGCTGCAGGCGGTGAGCATGCTGGCCGGGCTGTACACCACCGGCGCCCGCAAGGTCCCGGCCGGCGCCCCGGTCGGGTTCGTGCCGACGAAGTGGGCCGGCTAACTGGTTGCCGCCGAGCAGGCCGGCGACATGGACTCGGAGTTCTGGCGCCTCGACCTCCCCGAGGAGCTGGGCGGCACCCGCGCCCCGCGGCAGCTCACCCGTATTCGGGACCTCGGGAAGATCACCTTTTATCGGAACGGGCCGAAGGCCAACTTCCTCGACCGCTACCCGCGGGCCGGCGGCCTGCTGACCCGGCGGCTGAACACCGACCTGATCACGAGCACGTGGGACGACCTGCTGCGCGTCGCCGCGAGCGTGCAGGGCGGGCGCGCCACCGCGGCGCTAGTCGTGGGGAAGCTTTGCTCCTCTAAGCGGCAGCAGAACGCGCTGAGCAGTGCGATCAAGGAGTACGGAGCGCTGCGCCGCACGGTCTACGCCGCCCGATACCTGGCCGACGAGACCTACCGTCGGCGCATCGCCCGGCAGCTGAACAAGGGCGAGAACCTGCACGCGCTGCGCCGCTCCCTCGCGTACGCCGGCGAGGGAGCACTCCGGCGCCGGCACCACGAGCAGCAGACCGAGCAGATGTGGTGCCTCTGACCCTGGCCACCAACGCGATCGTCTGCTGGTCAACGGAGTACCACGGCCTCGGCGTGGCCGCCCTGCGCCGGACCGGCCGCGACGTCGACGACGAGGTCCTGGCGCACATCTGGCCGACTCACCACGAGAACGTGCACTTCTACGGCACGCACTCGGTCGACATCGACGGCGAGCTCGCCCAGCTCGACACCGACGGCTACCGGCCGCTACGGCTAGCCGAGGCCACCTCGGCACGCCACTGACCACAGCTGGTGAACCTGCCCGGAATCCCGGATGAGCGTCGAGCCGCCGCCGCTTGATGTGTAGGACAGGGGCACGTAGCGGCACCGCTAAACCGGACGGCAGCGCCGTCGCGCTGTCAGCAACAGTCATCCTCATGCATCTGCCGTCATACCTTCGCACCCGATACATTGATGGCGTGGAAACACCGGTACGCGAACCCACGTTCCTGATCCTCACGGCGTTGGCCGCGGAGCCGCTTCATGGCTACGGACTGATCACCGAGGTAGCCCGGCTTTCCGACGGCCGCGTGTCGCTGCGCCCCGGCACGCTCTACGGCGCCCTCGACCGGCTGCTCGACGCGGGTCTGGTCACCGTCGAGCGGGAGGAAGTGGTGGACAGCCGGCTGCGCCGCTACTACCGGCTCACCGAGCACGGCGGTGACCTGCTCGCCAACGAGACCGAGCGGATGCGCCGCAACGTCGAGGCCGCAACCGCGCGGTTGAACACACGTACCCGTCGAGGCACGCCCCGACTCAAAGGAGGGATCGCATGAGCGCCCTGGAACGCCGCTATCTGCGATTGGTCCGGATCTTCTATCCGGCCGGCTACCGCAACGAGCGCGGCACCGAGATCGTGGGTACGTACCTCGCTCTGTCCTCGCCGGACCGGCGGTGGCCTTCGGTCCCCGACGTGACCGACGTAGCCGGCGGCGGGCTACGCCAGCGCCTACGCGCGATCGGCGCCACCGGAATCGGCCCCGGAGTGCGGCTGGCCGCGATGCTGGCGTTGTTGACCGCCACGACTCTCGCCGGCGGCTGGGCCATGCTGGAGCTCAATCCGTTGACGACGGCGTGGTTCGGCTTCGAGCAGCACGGCACGTCCGTCTCGCTCGGTCTCGGCGTGTGGGCGGCATGGCTGCTCGCCGCGGTGGTGCACGTGGTGGCACCCGGCCGGTGGACCCGCCTGGCGATCGGTCTCGCCCTTGTCCTCACCGTCGCCGTCGTACCGCTTGCCGCCGTCGTCGACCAGTCCCGGCCTCCGCTGTTCGTACTACTCGCCCAGGTCTGCCTCGGATTCGTGGCGCTCGGCGTTCCCGGCCAGCCGCCCGTGTGGCTACGACTGCTGCCCATCGCCGGCGCCGCCGCGGCTCTACCCGTAGCGGCGACTTTTGCCCGTAACGGTGGCGACGTGCTCCTTGGGTACTACGGCTGGCCCGCCGGGCAGGTCCTGCCCGGCGCCGGGATGGCACTTTTCTTGGTGATGTTGCTCGTCGGCGTAGGGCTGGCGGCGCGCAACGACTTTCGTGGTGCTTGGGCACTGCTGGTGCTGTTCTGCCCGATCGGCATGCTGTGGCTGCATCCGCTGGCCGAAGAACTCGCCGTCAGCTCGTACGGCGGCGGACCGAATGCGGACTGGACGACACTGGCCACAGCGGCGATCATCGTGGCGGTTGCGGCGGCGATCGTCATGTCGGCTGCGCTGATGGTCCAACGACGGGTCGCCTTCACCCACGCCGCCGTCGAGCGCAGCGACAGCGCGAAGCGATAGCAGCCCGTATAGCACCAAGCCACTGGTCGACTGTTGTCCGCGCAGACGATGGCGCGCTGGGACGCCGCGGCCGCCGCCACCTTCAACAAGCATCTCGCCGCGCTGAACTCGTTCGGCGCCTACTGCCGCCGCCAGGAGTGGCTGGCCGCCGATCCCGGACGGCTCCTCGGGCGCCGTAAGACCACGCGCCGGCGGGGCAAGGCGATCCCGCGGGCCCGCCTCGAACGGCTCTTCACCGACGACCGCAACGGCCTGCGCGAACGGGTGCTCTGGCGGATGCTCTACGAGACCTGCGCCCGCGCCGACGAGATCCTCGGCCTGGACGTGCCCGACCTCGACATGGAGTTCCGCCGCGCCCTGGTCGTCGAGAAAGGCGGCGACCGGGCCTACGTGCACTGGGAGACCCCGACCGCCCGGCTCCTGCCCCGGCTGCTGGCCGGGCGCACCACCGGGCCGGTGTTCCTCGCCGACCGGCGCGCTTCCGCCGCCGGACGCCGCGCGTCGGCGCTGGGCGACATCGACCCCGACACCGGCCGCGGCCGGCTGTCCTACCCGCGCGCCGAGTACCTGTTCAAGCAGGCGTCCAAGCTGCACGACCCGCACGGCGCCGGGTACACCCTGCACCAGCTGCGCCACAGCGGCCTGACCCACCTCGCTGCTCGCGGTCGCAGCGCCGCCGAGCTGCAGGCCAAATCCCGCCACCGGCACCTGGCCACCCTCGGCATCTACGTCCAACTCGGCGAGGAAACCTCTGCCCGCATCACCGCCGAGAACGACGAGCACCACCACCGGCGGCACAGGCGCTGATCTCGCATCCCACCTACCGAGATCACGGAAAACGGCGAAGCAGCTTTCCAGCAACCCGCCACCTTGCGGCAGTCACCCCAGGTGCGGGCCTAGATCAACTGCCTAGCCTTGTTTTTGGTCTGGAAACTACGGACGGCCCACCCTGGGCCGGCAGGTGCCCCGGGACGTCTCCGTGGTGGCCATCTGCCCCGACCGGTTCGCCGAGCAGGCCGGGCTCACCTCGGTGCCGGTGCCCGCCGAGGAGGTCGGCCGGCAGGCGGTGGCGCTGCTGATGCGCCGGCTGCGGGAGGAACAGGTGCCGGAGGTAACGCTGCTCGAACCGCGACTGACCGTGCGGGACAGCACCGCCGCCCCGGCCTTCTCCCCGGGCCGGGTCAGAGGTTGTCGGGCTGGGTGAGGGCCGGGTGGCGCTGGCCCGGGCCGGCGTACCAGGCGGTGGACTCCTCGCGCAGCGCGGTGTCGATCCGCAGCCGCGACCAGTCGTCCAACTCGGGCAGGTCGTCCGGATCGAACCAGCCGACCGCGACGGACTCGTCGCCGTCGGCCGTGGCCGCGCCGCCAACCGCCCGGCAACGGAACCAGACGTTGAGATACTCGCAGGCGTCGCCGTTGGGGTAGACGACCGGGTGGGTGGCGACCCCGGCGACCCGCTCGATCCGCACCCGCACGCCGGTCTCCTCGTGGACCTCCCGCAGCAGCGCGTCGGCCGGCTGCTCGCCTGGGTCGACCACACCGGCCGGCACGGACCAGCGGCCGTTGTCGCCCCGGCGGGCCAGCAGCAGCCGCCCCGCCTCGTCGGTCACCACCGCGCTGACCCCGTACAGCATCAGCAGGTCGTGTCCGATGTGCTGGCGCAGCCGGGCGATGTACGGCGAGACAGGCATGCCCGGCAACCTACCCGCGACCGGCGCGACGTGATGGCCCGGACCGGCGACTAAACTTCGCCCCCGATGGACGCCCAGCCCACCCCCGACACGCGCCCCTGCGCCCACTGCGGCCGTGAGGTGCCGCAACGCGCCAGCGCCGGCCGCCCGTTCCGCTACTGCCGGGACAACGACGGCGCCTGCCAGCGGGCCTCCCGCAACTCGCGGATGCGGCACCGCAACGCCCCCGGCCTGCCGGGGCAGGTGGCCCGCACGTGGGAGGCGGTGGACCGGCTCGACCAGATCGTGGAGACCCTCACCGAGGCGCTGCACGCCGAGCTGTCCCCGGCCGGGGTGGAGCGGCAGGTCGCGCAGGTCCGCGCGGAGGCGGCCGCCCAGGTGGCGGCCGCGCACACCGAACGGGACGACGCCCGCCGCGACGCCGACGACGCCGCCGCGGCCGCCGCCCGCGCCCGGCAGGACGCCCAGGCGGCGGCCGCCGAGCGGGACACGGCCCGGCAGCGGGCCGAGCAGGCCGGGTCGGAGGCCGCCCATGCCGCCGAGCGCGCGCGGCACGCCGAGGCGGCGCGGGACGAGGCGCGCGGGGAGGCCAGCGCCGCGCAGGCGCTGCGGGTGCAGGCTGAACGGGACCGCGACGCCGCCCGCCACGAGCTGCGTACCGTGCGGGCGGAACTCGACGCCGAGCGGCGGCGAGTGGCCGACGTGACCGCCGAGCGGGACGCCGCCCGCGCCGACGCCGAACGGGCCAGCCGCTCGGCCGGGGAGGCGCTGGAGCGCGCCGAGCGGCTGCGGGCCGAGGCCGAGCGGTCGCGTACCGAGGCCGAGGCGGCCCACGCGGACGCCCAGCGGGCCCGGGCGGACAGCGAGGCGGCCCGCGCGCGGACCGAGCAGGCCCGGGCGGAGGCCGCCGACGCGCGACAGGCCGAGCAGGAGGCGCGGACCGCCGTGGAGCGGGCCGAGACCGCCCGGGCGGACGCCGTCACGACGGCCGCGACGGCGCGACAGGAGGCGGCGGCCCGTGCCGGCGAGCGGGACACCCTCGCCGCGGACCTGACGGCCGCGCGGGAGGCCGCCGGCGCCGCCGAGGCCCGGCTGGCCGATCTGACCGTACGGCTGCGCACCGCCGAGACCGACCGCGACGCGGCGCAGCAGCGCGCCGCCCAGCTCGCCGACCAGGTCAGCGATCTGGCCAGCGCCCTGGCCCGGCTGGGCGCCCGGAACACCTGAGATGATGCGGGGCGTGGGAAAGACGTACGAACGCATCGACGGCCGGCTGCGCTCCTTCATCGAAACGCAGCCGATGTTCTTCACCGCCACCGCCCCACTCGCCGGCGACGGCACGGTCAACCTTTCCCCGAAGGGCCTGCGCGGCTGTCTCGCGGTGCTCGACGAGCACACCGTCGCCTACCTGGACTTCGCCGGCAGCAACGCCGAGACCATCGCCCACCTGCGGGAGAACGGCCGCATCACGCTGATGTGGTGTTCGTTCTCCGGCCCGCCGAACATCGTGCGGGTGCACGGGCGCGGCGAGCCGGTGTTCCGCGACGATCCCCGGTGGACGGACCTGCTGCGCCACTTCCCCGACATCGACACCACCGGGCACGGGCTGCGGGCGATCATCGTGGTCCACGCCGGGCTGATCCGCGACACCTGCGGGTACGCCGTCCCGCTGATGACCTACGACGCGGACCGCGACCTGCACGGCAGGCGGTTCGCCCGGGAGGACGACGCGTCGCTGGGCGCCTACTTCGCCGGCAAGGAGCATGTGGCGACCAGCATCGACGGGCTGCCCGGCCTGCCGCTGCCGCTGCCGCCCGCCCCGGCGGCGTGACCGGCGCCGGGGCGGGGGCTCTCGCTTCAGCGACTCTTGTCGACGTAGGCGGCGAGGTGCTCGCCGGTGAGGGTGCTGCGGGCGGCGACGAGGTCGGCGGGTGTGCCCTCGAAGACGATCCGGCCGCCGTCGTGGCCGGCGCCGGGGCCGAGGTCGATGATCCAGTCGGCGTGCGCCATGACCGCCTGGTGGTGCTCGATGACGATGACCGACTTGCCGGAGTCGACGAGCCGGTCGAGCAGGCCGAGTAGGTGCTCGACGTCGGCGAGGTGCAGGCCGGCGGTCGGTTCGTCGAGAACGTAGACGCCGCCCTTCTCGGCCATGTGGGTGGCCAGCTTGAGCCGCTGCCGCTCGCCGCCGGACAGCGTGGTCAGCGGCTGGCCGAGGCTGAGGTAGCCGAGCCCGACGTCGGCGAGCCGGTCGAGGATGGCGTGCGCGGCCGGGGTACGTGCCTCGCCGGCGCCGAAGAACTCCTCTGCCTCGGCCACCGACATCGCGAGCACCTCGGCGATGTTGCGCCCGCCGAGGGTGTACTCGAGCACCGACGGTTCGAATCGCTTCCCCTCGCACACCTCGCAGGTGGTGGCCACGCCGGCCATCACCGCCAGGTCGGTGTAGATGACGCCGACGCCGTTGCAGTTGGGGCAGGCGCCCTCGGAGTTCGCGCTGAACAGTGCCGGCTTCACACCGTTGGCCTTCGCGAACGCCTTGCGGATCGGCTCGAGCAGTCCGGTGTACGTCGCCGGGTTGCTCCGCCGCGACCCACGGATCGGGGTCTGGTCGACCGACACCACCTCATCGCTTCCGGACACCGAGCCGTGGATCAGTGAGCTCTTGCCCGAGCCCGCCACCCCGGTGACGACGACCAGCACGCCGAGCGGGATGTCGACGTCGACGTCGCGCAGGTTGTGGGTGGTCGCGCCGCGTACCTCCAGGACCCCCTTCGGTGTCCGCACGGACGCCTTCAGGGCGGCGCGGTCGTCCAGGTGCCGACCGGTCAGCGTGCCGCTGCCTCGCAGTTCCTCGACGCTGCCCTCGAACACCACCTCGCCGCCGGCGATGCCGGCGCCGGGGCCGAGGTCGACGGCGTGGTCGGCGATCGCGATCATCTCCGGCTTGTGCTCCACGACCAGCACCGTGTTGCCCTTGTCCCGCAGCCGCAGCAGCAGGTCGTTCATCCGCTGGATGTCGTGCGGGTGCAGGCCGACGGTCGGCTCGTCGAAGACGTAGGTGACGTCGGTCAGCGACGACCCCAGGTGGCGGATCATCTTGACGCGCTGCGCCTCCCCGCCCGACAGCGTGCCCGACGGCCGTTCGAGCGAGAGGTAGCCCAACCCGATCTCCACGAACGAGTCGAGGATCCGCTGCAGCGAGGCGAGCAGCGGCGCCATCGACGGCTCGTCGACGCCACGTACCCATTCGGCCAGGTCGCTGATCTGCATCGCGCAGGCGTCGGCGATGCTGATGCCTTTGATCTTCGACGATCGGGCCGCCCCGCTGAGCCGGGTGCCCCCGCACTCCGGGCACGTGGTGAAGGTGACCGCCCGGTCCACGAACGCCCGGATGTGCGGCTGCATCGCCTCCTTGTCCTTGGCCAGCATCGATTTCTGGACCCGGGGGATCAGACCCTCGTAGGTCATGTTGATGCCCTCGATCTTCATCCGCGTCGGCTCGCGGTAGAGGAAGTCGTGGAGTTCCTTCTTGGTGTACTTACGGATCGGCTTGTCCGGGTCGACGAAGCCCGACGCGCTGTACAGCCGGTGGTTCCAGCCCCCCGGCTTGTAGCCGGGGATGGTGAGCGCATCCTCGTTGAGTGACCTGCTGTCGTCGTACAGTTGGCACAGGTCGATGTCGGTGACCGATCCCCGGCCTTCGCAGCGCGGGCACATGCCACCGGTGATGCTGAATTCGCGGCGCTCTTTCACGGTGCGCCCGGCGCGCTCAAGGGTGACCGCGCCCGCTCCGCTGATCGATGGGACGTTGAACGAGAACGCCTGGGGCGAGCCGATGTGCGGCTGCCCGAGCCGGCTGAAGAGGATGCGCAGCATGGCGTTGGCGTCGGTGGCGGTGCCGACCGTGGAGCGGGGGTCGGCACCCATCCGCTGCTGGTCGACGATGATCGCGGTGGTCAGCCCGTCGAGTACGTCGACCTCGGGCCGCGCCAGCGTCGGCATGAAGCCCTGCAGGAAGGCGCTGTAGGTCTCGTTGATCATCCGCTGCGATTCCGCCGCGATCGTGTCGAACACCAGCGAACTCTTGCCGGAGCCGGAGACGCCGGTGAACACCGTCAGCCGGCGCTTCGGAATCTCGATGTTGACGTCTTTGAGGTTGTTCTCGCGCGCGCCCTGTACGCGGATCAGATCGTGGTTGTCGGCAGCGTGCGGCGCAGGCGACTGCGTATCCGTCTTCGTGGCCATGCTCATCGTGTCTCCGTCTGTTCGGCGGGTCGCCCTCTACCTGGTCGGCGGTGGGCGGCTCAGGGCAGCTCGTTGATGCGGATCAGGTTGCCCGCGGGATCGCGGAAGGCGCAGTCGCGCACCCCGTACGGCTGGTCGGTCGGCTTCTGGACGACCTCGGCGCCGCTGGCCCGCAGCCGCTCGAAGACGCCGTCGAGGTCCTTGCTGGCCAGGGTGACGCGGGCGTAGGTGCCCTTGGCCATCATCTCGGCGATGGTGCGCCGCTCGTCGTCGGTGATGCCCGGGTCCGCGGCCGGCGGCTCCAGGACGATCGACGTGCCGGGCTGGTCGACCGGGCCGACGGTGATCCAGCGCATCCCGCCGTATCTGACGTCGTTGCGGATTTCGAAGCCGAGGGCGTCGCGATAGAAGGCCAGGGATGCGTCCGGGTCGGTGTGCGGGAGGAAGGTGTAATGAATGCTGACGTCCATGGCGGTCAGGCTAGTTGCGGCTGCGTGACCTGCGCTTCTCGATTCCTGACCGGTCTGGTGACCTGTTTCGCCACGCATGACGGTATGCCCGCCGTCGCGCGCGCCGCATCGCGCCGGTAGCTGCTCGGTGGCACACCGACCAACTCGGTGAAGCGGGTGCTGAAGGTGCCCAGCGACGCGCAGCCGACCGCGAAACAGACCTCGGTGACGCTGAGGTCGCCACGACGCAGCAGTGCCATGGCGCGTTCGATGCGCCGCGTCATCAGATAGGCGTAGGGCGACTCGCCGTAGGCGAGCCGGAACTCACGGCTGAGGTGCCCGGCCGACATGTTCACACCGCGGGCGAGCGCCTCGACGTCCAGCGGCTGCGCGTACTCCCGGTCGATCCGGTCGCGAACGCGGCGTAGCCGCGCGAGGTCGCGCAGGTGCTGGGTCGCGGCGGGTCTGCTGGTCACCTGCGAGATCGTCCCATATGGTGCTGAAATTGCCCAGCGAAGAGGTTCAGCACCGACCCGCCGGGCGGCCGGGGTGGGCGGCTACCCTTGCAGGGTTCCACCCGCGCGGATCGTGCGCACGTGGGCGGGAATGGCCCGGCGGGGACGGACCGTTACACCGAGAAGACCAGCACCACCAACGAGGGGAAGTCGATCATGGGCGAGCGCATGCTGCGCGGAAGCCGCCTGGGCGCGGTCAGCTACGAATCCGACCGCAACACGGAGCTCGCGCCGCGTCAGACCCGCGAGTACCTCTGCGCCAAGGGACACCAGTTCGAGGTGCCGTTCGCCGTCGACGCCGAGGTCCCGACGACCTGGGAGTGCAAGTTCGACGGCAGCGTCGCCCGGCTGGTCGACGGCAGCGAGCCGGAGCAGAAGAAGGCCAAGCCGCCGCGTACCCACTGGGACATGCTGCTGGAGCGGCGCTCCATCGCGGAACTGGAGGACATCCTCGCCGAGCGGCTCCAGGAGGTCCGCACCCGCCGCGGTCGCGCCTGAACGCACCAAACGACCGAAGCGCCCCCGGGATCACCCGGGGGCGCTTCGTCGCGTTCAGGGCTGTCGGGGCTCGACGATCTCGCCCTCGATCGCCGCGCCCGGCTCGGCGACCGGCTGCTGCTGCTGCGGCGGCATCGTCGTGGGCGGCGGCTGCGGCGCCCCCCGGCGTACCCGAACCCGGCGGGGGCCGAACAGGTCACCGGCGACCACCGACGACACCCGGCGCTCCGCGGCACGTTGCGTGCCGGCGCGGGCCAACCGCCGCACCGGCGGCACCAGCAGCAACAGCCCGACCGCGCCGGTGACCAGACCCGGCAGCGCCAGCAGCAACGCACCCGCCAACCCGACCAGCCCGTCGGTGACCCGCGGCCCCGGCGGCTGCCCGGACTCCGCGGCGGCGCGGAAACCCCGCCACGCCCGCATCCCCTCCCGGCGCAGCAGCACCAGGCCGAGCAGGGACGCCGCCAACACCAGCAGCAGCGCGGCGCCGAAGCCGACGCCCCGGCCCACCAGGATGAACACGATCAGCTCCAGCAACGCGAGCAGCAGCAGAGCCGGCGGTACCCACCTCAGTCTCAGTCGGCGCATCTCACCTCTTCAGCCACGAGCGTCATCACAGTCATCTTCAGCCACGAGCGTCATCACACTCATCCAGCATGACACGCCGGACCTCACGGCCGCCGGGCCAACTCGTCGGGCGCGCCCCGCCGCATCGCCGTACGCCGGTCCCGCAGCCCCCAACTGGTGATCCGCCACAGCGCCTCGGCCATGATCAGCGGACTCATCTTGCTGTCGCCGTGCTCCCGCTCGGCGAACGTGATCGGCACCTCCACGATCCGCACCCCGGCCCGGTGCGCCAACCGCGACAACTCCACCTGGAACGCGTACCCCTGCGAGCACACCGAGTCCAGGTCGATGGCGTCCAGCGCCGCCGACCGGTACACCCGGTAGCCGCCGGTGGCGTCGGAGACGGGCATGCCCAGCGCCAGCCGCGTGTACAGGTTGGCGCAGCGCGACAGCAGCAGCCGCCGCAACGGCCAGTTCAGCACCCGCGCCCCACGGGTCCACCGGGAACCAATCACCACGTCGGCGTCGCGGGCGGCGGCCAGCAGCGCCGGCAGGTCCTCCGGGGCGTGCGAGCCGTCCGCGTCCATCTCCACCACCGCGTCGTAGCCGCGTTCCCGCGCCCAGGCGAAACCGGCCAGGTAGGCCGCCCCGAGGCCGTCCTTGCCCTGCCGGTGCAGCACATGCACGTGCGGGTCGGTACGGGCCAGGTCGTCGGCGATCGCGCCGGTGCCGTCGGGACTGTTGTCGTCGGCGACGAGGATGTCCACCACGGGCGCGGCCGCGCGGATCCCCGCGACGATCCGCGTGACGTTGTCGGCCTCGTTGTAGGTGGGGACGACCACGAGCACCCGTCCCACCCCGGGATGCCCGGATGTCCGCCGCTCGGCTGCCACGCCCCCACCGCCCTCCCGCCGGCGTACCGGCGTCTCGTCCTACCCGGGGCCACCGTCCCGACGGCGGCGCAGCACCGCCGCGCCGGCCAGGGCCGCGACGGCAAGCACCGCGAGGGCCACCTCCGGCCACACCCCCATCCGGGTGGCCGGGGTACGCCCGTCCCCGAGCTGCATCTGCCGGACCACCACCGCTGGGGTGTTGAACCCGGTGGCTCCGTCTACCCGCCCGTCGGGGGTAACGAACCCGGACACACCGACCGTGGAGGCCATCAGCGCCGCCCGGCCGTGTTCGACGGCGCGCAGCCGCACCATGGCCAGCTGCTGGCGGGCCTCCGCCACGTCGAAGGTGGCATTGTTGGTCTGCACCACCAGCACCTGCCCCCCGCCGGTGACGGTGTCCCGGACAAGGCCGTCGTAGGCGACCTCGAAGCAGATCACGTCACCGAGGGTGACCGCCCCGGTGTCGAGCACCCCGGGCGTGGCGCCGGGCACGAAGTCGGCGCGGACCCGGTCGACCTCGGCGCTGACCATCCGGGCGATCCTGCGCAGCGGCACATACTCGGCGAACGGCACCGGGTGCCGCTTGACGTACATCTGCCCCAGGTCGACGCCGCTGCCGGGCCGCCACAGCAGGCCGGCGTTGCGGACCTGCCCGACGTCGGGGCCGAGCAGCACCGCGCCGACCAGGACGGGCACGCCGATCGCCTCGGCGGCCTGGGAGATCCGGTACCCGGCGTCCGGGTTGCGCAGCGGGTCGATGTCGCTGGAGTTCTCCGGCCACACCACCAGATCAGGGCGGCGTTGCGCGCCGGCGGCGACCTGCTCGGCCAGTTTCAGGGTGGCATTGACGTGGTTGTCGAGCACGGCCTCCCGCTGGGCGTTGAAGTCCAGCCCGAGACGGGGCACGTTGCCCTGCACGATGGCGACGGTGACGCGGTCCCCGCCGCCGCGCACGTCGGCCGGGACCGCCGGCGCGGCGGCGAGCAGCGCGGCCAACGCGGCCGCGGCCCCCGCCACCGGCCGCCACTGCCCAGCCGGCCGGCGCCAGTCCCGCCAGGCGGCGGTGACCAACAGCCCGCCGGCCACCGCGACGGCGCAGGTGACCAGCGGGGCGCCGCCGAGCGCGGCCAGCCGCAACAGCGGGGAGTCGTCCTGGCTGAACGCCAGCCGCCCCCACGGGAACCCGCCGAACGGGGTACGGTCGCGCAGCGCCTCCTGCCCCACCCACAGCACCCCGGTGAGCAGCGGCCACGCCACCCGCCACCGGTCGACCAGCGGGGACACCCAGGCGGTGGCCGCACCGAGCAGCGCGACGTACCCGGCCTGCAGCAGGGACAGCAGGATCCACGGCAGGAAGCCGGTGTGCAGGTTGGTCCATTCCAGCAGCGGCGCGAACAGCGCCACCCCGGTCAGGAAACCGAGTCCCGCGCCAGCGCGCAGCCGCCGCCGGTGCGCCGCCGCCGCCAGCAACGCCACCCCGACCGGCGCGAGCGGCCACACCCCGTACGGGGGGAACGCGGCCAGCATCGCCAGACCGGCCACCACCGCCAGCGGCACGGCCACCGGCAGCGGCAGCGGCCGCCGCGCGGCCACACCGTCGCGTACCTCGTCCGTGGTACGCGTGTCTTCCCGGTCGAGCGTGGTCACCGGCGTCTCATCACGATCACGCGCCGAAGGCTACCCGGCCGGGACTGGCGTCGACCCGCGCGGGCAGCAGAATCACCGGCAGGTCCCCCGTCACCGCAGGCGGACGTCGGAGACGAAATCGGGGCGCGGCTTGCGCCGCGCCCCGATGCTCCCAGGCCCTTCCCGGCCGGTGGGGCGAGGACGACCGACGCCGACCTTCGGACCGACCCGACGCGGACTGGCTGCCCCCGCCTGGCCGTTGTCTACTGGCCGTGCCTTTCACCCTGCCCGTACACCGGTAACCGCGGCCGGTTCGCGCCGCCCCGCCGACCCCCGCCCGCTGGACCTGGCCGCCGCAACCACACCGGGTCGCTCGGCCAGCGGACGAAGGGACGAAGCGAACAACAGCCGCTTCCCGTGGTAGGACTCAAAGACGGTACGGCGTGCACCCCCGCCGCTGTCAACCCATCCCGGCCTGTCGTGTGTTACGCCACGGCGTGTCGCGTCGGTGCGTCTCGATCCGTTGCCGCCGCCGGGTGCCGATCCGCGTCGAGGTGGCGGCGCAGCAACGCGGCCGCCGCCCGCGGATGATCGGCGGCGAGCAGCCCACCGGCGGCCAGCACGTAGTCGACGTCGACGACCGCGCGGGCGGCCCGGGGCAGCGGCCACCCGCCGGCGTGGTCGCCGAGCACCGCGGCGAGCAACCCGGCGGCATCCGCCGCGTCGGCGTGCCGCAGCACCCCGCCGGAGCCGACCATCAACTTCACGTCGCGCAGATCCCGGCCGGCCCGTTCCCCGGTGGACGCGCCGCGGGCGTGCCGGCGCACCGCCACCGTCGCCGCGAGGGCCGCGATCCGCCGGTCGGCGGCCCGGTCGGCGTCACCGGCGGGCAGAAAACCCGGATCGGCGGCCCGCACCGCCGCCGCCGCGGCCAACTCGTCGGCCTCCCCGGCGGCGAGGAGGCGTTCCTCGACGGCGGCGCGGACCACGCCGGGGGCGCTCCACCGCATGCCCAGGTCCCCTTCGACGGTGCGGGCCCGCCACAGCGTGCCGGCGACCTCCCGGCCCGGCCCGCTGTCCCGCTCGTCGGGCGTGAGCACCGAATACACGTCCGTGGTGGCGCCACCGACGTCGACCACGACCAGGTCCCCGCCGAGCGTGTCGGCGAGCACCTCCACCCCGGTGAGCACCGCATCCGGAGTGGCCGCCCGCACCAGCCGCGCGAACCGGCCCCCGCGGGACAGCTTCTTGCCCCCGATGACGTGGCGCAGGAACACCTCCCGGATCGCCGCCCGCGCCGCGCCGGGCGCCAACACCCCGATGCGGGGCAGCACGTTGTCGACGGCGGTCACCGGCACCTTCGCCGCAGCGAGCAGCACGTACAGGTCGTCGCGGACGTCGGCGTTACCGGCGAGCACCACCGGCACCCGCCACCGGGCCTTCGCCAGCCGGGTCGCGTTGTGCGTCAACACCTCCGCGTCGCCGCCGTCGGTGCCGCCCACCAGCAGCACCACGTCGGGGCGGGCGGCGCGCAGCGCGGCCAGGTCGGCCCCGCCGAGCCGCCCCGCGGCCACGTGCACCACGTTAGCCCCGGCCGACAAACCCACCCGCCGGCCGGCCTGCGCGGTGACGAGGGGCTCGTAGCCGACGACGGCCAGCCGCAGCCCACCACCGGCCGACGAACACACAAACCAGGGCACCTCGCCGCGCACCCCGGCCCGAGCGGTGGCGGCGGCGACGGCGGCGTCCAGACCGTGCAACACGTCCGTGCCGACGGTCGTCGGCGCCGACGCCACCGCGACCAGGCGGCCGCCGTCCAGGTCGACCACCGCCGCCTTGGTGTACGTCGACCCGACGTCGGCGCAGACGGCGGCGTTCACGTCGTCGGGGGCACGACCACGGTGCCGGTCGCGGTAACCGCCACAATCGGCTCCTCGAGCACCTCGGCGGCGGACTCGCCCCTGTCGGGGCGGCCCCGGCACACCACCCGGGCCGCGAAGTCGATGGTGCGGCTGCGGGTACCCACCCGGGTCACCGTGGCCACCACCTCGAGCACGTCCCCGGCCTTCATCGGCGCCTTGAACTGCACGTCCGAGTACGAGGCGAACAGCCCCTCGTCGCCGTCGGTGCGGATGCACACCTCGGTGGCCACGTCCCCGAACAAGCCCAACGCGTACGCCCCGTCGACCAGATTGCCCGCGTAGTGAGCGTGCGCGTACGGCACATACCGGCGGTGGATGACGGTCAGACCGACCCGCGAATCGCTCATGCTCTCGCCTTCTTGTCAGTGATCAGGGCGTGGACCAGATAACTGGCCACCTCGCCGGGGGTGGTGCCCCGGCCGAAGATCCGGTCCACCCCCAACTCCTGCGTCATCGCCTCGTCGAACCGGGGGCCACCGACGATCAGCAGCGGCCGTTTCCCCGCCGGCATCGCCTCCCGGAACGCCGCCGACATCTCCCGCGTGTTGTGCAGATGCGCGTCACGCTGCGTGACCACCTGCGAGACGAGGACCGCGTCGGCCTTCTCCTGCCGGGCCGCCTCCACCAACTCCGGCACGCTGACCTGCGCACCCAGATTGGTGACCTTCAACTCCCGGTAGTACTCCAGGCCCTTATCCCCGGCGATGCCCTTCACGTTGAGGATCGCGTCGATGCCGACGGTGTGCGCGTCCGTACCGATACACGCCCCCACCACCGACAGCTTGCGCCGCAGCCGCTGCTTCACCACCGCGTTGACCTCCTTGGCCGACAGCAGCGGAAAGTCCCGGTCCACCACCTGCACGGCCGACAGGTCCACCAGATGGTTCACCCGCCCGTACACCACGAAAAAGGTGAACCCGTCACCCATCTGCTTGGCGTGCACCAGCATCGCCGGATCGATACCCATCCGGTTGGCCAACTGCACCGCCGCGCCCTCGGCCCGCTTGTCGTGCGGCACCGGCAGGGTGAACGACACCTGCACCATGCCGTCGCCGGTGGTGTCCCCGTACGGCCGGACGATCTTCTTCTCCGCCGGGGCCGTCACGCCGCCGCCTCCAGGATCTCGGTGGCCGGGTTGTAGTAGTCGGCCTCATGCCCCGCCACCCCGTCCAGACCCTTGCCACGGTCCGCCGGCCGCTTCATGATCCCGAACGTGCCCTCGGCGATCGCCGTCAACAGCGACTGCTCACCGATACGCTCCAGCAGCCCCACCGCCTCCGACAGCACCCGGTGGGCGCGCTGCTGGATGAACCCGCCCGGCGCGGGCACGAAGTCCTCACGCAACCCGCCCGCCGCGCCCAGCACATAGCGGACGTTCTGCAGGGCGATGTCCCGGTCCGACAGCCACGGCGTCACCACCGCCTCCGTCATCATCCCCACCAGCAGGATCCCCTGCCCGGTCATCGTGCCCACCAGATTGAAGAACCCGTCGAGCAGATTGCCGCGGAACACGTCACCGGTCATGTGCTTCGTCGGCGGCATCCACTTCAACGGCGCGTCCGGGAACAACTCCCGCGCCAACAACGCATGCGCCAACTCCAACCGCAACGACTCCGGCAGATCCGGGTTGATCTCGAACGCGTGCCCCAACCCCAACTGCCAGTCGGCCAGCCCCGCCTCGTGCGCGAAATACTCGTTGAGCAGCTGCGACACCGTCACCGTGTGCGCCTCGTCCACCGCGTCCGCAGTGGTCAGATAGTTGTCCTCACCGGTGTTGATGATGATCCCGGCACGGGCGTGCACCTGCCGCGAGAACCGCTGGTCGACAAACGTACGGACCGGGTTGATGTCACGGAACAGGATCCCGTACATCGAGTCGTTGAGCATCATGTCCAGCCGCTCCAGACCCGCCAACGTCGCCATCTCCGGCATGCACAGACCCGACGCGTAGTTCGTCAACCGCACATACCGGCCCAGCTCCTTCGACGAGGAGTCCAACGCGGCCCGCATCAGCCGGAAATTCTCCTGCGTGGCGTACGTGCCGGCGAACCCCTCCCGGGTCGCGCCCTCCGGCACGTAGTCCAGCAGCGACTGCCCCGTCGACCGGATCACCGCGATGATGTCCGCCCCCGCCCGCGCAGCCGCCTGCGCCTGCGGGATGTCCTCGTAAATGTCGCCGGTCGCCACGATCAGATAGATCCACGGCCGCTGCTTCGGCTCCCCGTACCGCCTCACCAGACGGTCCCGCTCCGCCCGCCGCCGGTCGATCTGCCGAACCCCCGCGGCGACCGCCCGGCGGGCGGCCCTGCGGGCGGCGGTGGCCGCCCGCCCGGTCGGCACCGCGAACCGCACCGACCCGGCGGCGGCCTTCTGCGCCAACAACGTCACATCGGTGATCTGCTCCCGCACCAGGGCGTCGAACACCGGCACCGCCACCCCGTGCCCCAGCCCCACATCGGCCACGACCGCGTCAACCAGACGATTCACCCACGGAATACCGTCCGGATCCGCGCCGGTCACCCCCGCCAGCCGCAGCACCGCCCGCTCCACCGACACCGTCGTGTGGCTACGCGCCAACTCCACCACCGGCTGCCCGGCCCGGCGCGCCAACTCCCGCGCCCGCGCCACCAGCGCCGAATCCAGCCCAAGCTTTCCGGTCACGCCGTCACCTCGCTCCCCTCGGCGACGCCGTGCCAGCGCCTCGCCGTGCCGATGGTTCGCTCGCAAGCTCCCTCACGCACTACCTTCCTCATAGATCACGTCACCGCGCAGCACCGTGGCCCGACACACCGGCAGCGGCGTCGGATCGTCCACGCCACGCAACTCCGGATCCTCCGCCTCCAACACCGGCAGACCCCGCTGCGCCCCCGCCGGGGTCGACCACACCGCGAACGTCGCCGGCGCCCCCAACGCCAGCACACCCTCGTTGTCCAGGTGCACCGCCCGCCACCCACCGCGGGTGTGCGCGGCGAACGCCGCCCGCACACTCATCCGCTGCGCCGGACTGTGGTGCGCCACCGCCGCCCGCACCGAACCCCACGGGTCCAGCGGGGTCACCGGCGAATCCGAACCGAACGCCAACGCCACCCCGACCGAGTGCATCGCCCCCATCGGATTGGACTCCAACGACCGGGACAGGCCCAGCCGCGCCTCGTACATGCGGCCCGCGCCACCCCACAACCGGTCGAACGCCGGCTGCATCGACGCGACGATCCCGTACTCCACGAACCCCGCGATGAGCCGCCTGTTCATGATCTCCGCGTGCTCGACCCGATGCCGGGCCGCCCGCAGCCCATCCACCCCCAGCTTCTCCGCCGCCCCCGCGAACCCGTCCAACACCGTGGAGATCGCCGCGTCACCGATCGCGTGGAAACCGCCCTGCATCCCGTGCGCCGCACAGTCCAGCAGATGGTCCCGCACCTGCTCGGCAGTCACATACCCGTGCCCGCACGCCCCCGGCTCCCCGTCCAGATACGCCGCCGACACGTGCGCGGTCCGCGACCCCAGCGCCCCGTCGGCGTACAGGTCACCACCCGCCCCGACCGCGCCCAACTCCCGCGCCTTCGCCGCGCCGAGCAGCTCACCCCAGTACCCGTACACCTCCGGCACCCCGTCACCGGACATCGCCAGCAGCCCGGCGAAATCCGACTCGTCCGAGGTGCCCGGCCCGCCGCACTCGTGCACCGCCGCGATGCCCAGCGACGCCGCCCGCCGCAACGCCGCCCGCTGCACCGCCGCCCGCTGCACCCGGTTCACCGACGCCAGCGCCACCTCCCGCACCACGTGGTGCGCGTCCCGGCGCAACCAACCCGACGGGTCGTAGCCGGGCGCGGCCGCCGCGTCCGGGCAGGCCGCCAGCATCGCCTGCGACACCAGCGCCGAATGCACCGACGCCTGCGACAGGTACACCCGCCGGCCCTCGGCCGCCCGGTCCAGCGCCGCCGCGTCCGGCAGGCTCCGCTGCGCCCAGTACGACTCGTCCCAACCGTGCCCCAACACCACCGCGTCCCCGGGCAGGCCGGAGGCGAACGCCGACACCGCGTCCAGCAGCTCACCGGCCGACCGCACCCCGGACAGATCCAGCCCCGACAGGGCCAGCCCGGTGTCCGTGGCATGCACGTGCGCGTCCACGAACGCCGGCGTCACCAACGATCCGGCCAGGTCCACCACCCGGTCGGCGGACGGCGCGTCCGCGTCCACACCCAACCAGGCGATCCGACCGTCACGCACCAGCAACGCCGTCGCACTTGGATCGGCCGGACAGTGCAGCATTCCACCGCGATACAGCGTCGAGGGGTTCGTCATGGATATCAGTCTGCCGCGAGCCGGGCCTCGAACAGACGGCGCACCCCCGGCTCCGCACGCAGCAGCTCCAACGCCAACTCCGCGTGCCCCGGCACGTACCCGTTACCGACCAGCATCGTCACATCCGCCGCCAGGCCCTCCGCGCCCAACGCCGCCGCCGCGAAACTCGTCGCCATCGAGAAGAAGATCACCGTGCCGCCGTCCTCGGTGGCCAGGATCGCCCCGTGCTCACAGCCCGGCACGTCCACGCAGACCACCGTCACCTCGGCCGGCGCACCCAACGCGGTGGTCACCGCCGTGGACAAACCCACCGGATCCCGGGCGTCGGCCAACGCGACCTCATCGGCCAGGGCGACCGCGACCAGCGCGTCACGCTCCGCCGCCACCGGCACCACCCCGACCGTACGGCCAGCGCCCGCCCGCCGCGCCGCCGCCAGAGACAGCGACCCGCTCTTACCGGCCCCACCGACCACCGCCACCCGCACTGGCCGGGTGTCCCCGCCCCGGCGCCGGCGCTCCACCTGCTCGGCGACCACCCGCGCGGTCAACGCCGGCGCCCCACACACGTCCAGCACCGCCAGGGACAACTCCGGGTGCAGGTCCACCGGCAGCACCGCCGCGATAGACCGGGCGAACAGAATCGCATACCCGTCACACGGCACCTGCTCGCTGCGCCCGTCCCAGCGGGCCAGCCCGTCCAGGATCATCAGCGGGGTCAGCGTCAGCGACACCAGCGTCGCCACCCGGTCGCCCGGCTTCAGCCCCAGCGGAGACCGCCTCCCGGCCTCCTCCACCGTGCCGATCAGCATGCCACCCGACCCGGTCACCGGGTTCTGCATCTTCCCCCGCGCGGAGATGATCTCCAGCACCTCGGCGCGGACCTTCTCCCCGTCCCCGCCGTGCTTCTCCGACAGCTGCCGGAAGCTCGCCGCGTCCAGGTTCAGCCGCTCCACCCGGATCCGCACCTCGTTCGAGGCGATCCGCGGATCGGGGTCGAGGCGCCACGCCGCCTGCGGCAGCACCCCCGCAGGTTCCACGACGCGGTGCAGACCCACCGGTGACGTCACGCCCAGCCCCCTCCGTCCAGCCGCCCGAACCCCCTGGCCAGGGGTCGCATCACGGGAAAACTTCCGGCAGACTAATTTGTTGACCGGATATTTTCCAGTAGCCTTCGAGATCATTGATCAAGCCGCACCACCAACGAGGAGGGGCCGTGACCCAGACCCAACCGGTGGAGACCATCCCTGCGCCCCGCCCCGCGCCGGCTGCGGTCCCCACTGCCGGACAGCCGTACGAATACCGCCGCAACCCACTGGTCGAACCCGACTGGACCCGCTTCCCCGGCTGGCGCCACGTCACCCGCGAACAGTGGGAGAACGCCCAGTGGCAGCGGGTCAACTGCGTCAAGAACATCAAGCAGCTCCGCGCCGTCCTCGGCGATGAAGTCGACGAGACCTTCTACGCCGACCTCGCGGCCGACCAGAAGACCCTGGCCACCATGTCCATGCTGGTGCCCCCGCAGATGCTCAACACCATGGTGCCGTTCGCACCCATGACCACCGAGGCCTTCCTCGCCGACCCCGTCCGGCGCTACATGATCCCCGCCGCCTCCGACCGGCGCACCGACTGGCCCTCCCACCCGTACGCCAGCCGCGACAGCCTCCACGAGCACGACATGTGGGTCGCCGAGGGCCTCACCCACCGCTACCCCACCAAGGTCCTCGCCGAACTGCTCTCCACCTGCCCGCAGTACTGCGGCCACTGCACCCGGATGGACCTCGTCGGCAACTCCACCCCCGCCGTCGACAAGCTCAAGCTCACCCTCAAACCCGTCGACCGCTACGACGCCCACATCACCTACCTCAAGGCCCACCCCGGAGTCCGCGACGTCGTCGTCTCCGGCGGCGACGTGGCCAACGTGCCGTGGAAGAACCTCGAGTCCTACCTGATGCGGCTGCTCGAGATCGAAACCATCCGCGACATCCGGCTCGCCACCAAGGCCCTCATGGGCCTGCCCCAGCACTGGCTCCAGCCCGACGTCGTCGAAGGCCTGGAACGGGTCGCCCGCACCGCCGCCCGCCGGGGCGTCAACCTGGCCATCCACACCCACGTCAACCACGCCCAGTCGCTCACCCCGCTGGTCGCCAAGGCCGCCCAGACCGCCCTCGACGTCGGCGTCCGCGACGTCCGCAACCAGGGCGTGCTCATGCGCGGCGTCAACGCCACCGCCGGCGACCTGCTCGACCTCTGCTTCGCCCTCCAAGGCGAGGCCGGCATCCTGCCCTACTACTTCTACATGTGCGACATGATCCCCAACGCGGAGCACTGGCGGGTCCCCGTCTGGCACGCCCAGCAGCTCCAGCACGACATCATGGGCTACCTGCCCGGCTACGCCACCCCGCGCATCGTCTGCGACGTACCCTTCGTCGGCAAACGCTGGGTCCACATGCTCACCGAGTACGACCGCGACCGCGGCATCTCCTACTGGACCAAGAACTACCGCACCTCGATCGAGTCGGCCGACCTCGAAGCGCTCAACAAGCGCTACGCCTACTACGACCCGATCGACACCCTGCCCGAAGCGGGCCAGGCCTGGTGGGCGGCCCACCGCGACGACTGACCCGGGCCACCGCGCGCCCGGCATCCCTGGAAAGGTGCCGGGCGCGGCTGTTCAGCTCCCCCGCGGCGCGTACATGATCACGGCGACGCCCAGCAGGCAGATCGCCGCACCCGCCGCGTCCCACCGGTCCGGGCGGAACCCGTCCACCAGGATCCCCCAGGCCAGCGACCCGGCCACGAACACGCCCCCGTACGCCGCCAGGATCCGGCCGAAATGCGCATCCGGCTGGAACGTCGCCACGAAGCCGTACGCCCCCAGCGCCAGCACCCCGCCCGCCACCCACCACAGCCCCCGATGCTCCCGCCAGCCCTGCCAGACCAGCCACGCCCCACCGATCTCGGCCAGGGCAGCCAGCACGAACAGCAGCAGCGAACGCACAATCGTCACGTCGCGACCGTAGCCCCACTCGTGCCCGGCCGGGCACCCGCCCAGGCCGCACCGGCCTCATCCGGCTTCGTTCCTCGAC
>NZ_JBLROA010000021.1:0-91186 GCF_047921505.1 Micromonospora sp. SL1-18
ATGCGGGCGTTTTCCGCGTGGCACCGTCGGAAGTCGGCGCCCGAAACAGGTCAGCGGCTCTGGATGCCATCGCGGATCTGACGGAAGAGCGCGGCCGAGTCGTCCACCGAGCGGCCGGGGAACATCGCCATCACCACGCTCCCGTGGTCGGCCCAGCCGCAGACCGCGAAGTCGCCGCCGTCGCCGCCGGTCGTACCGCACTTCATGACGCCGCCCAGCCGCCCGGCGTCCACCCCGCGCAGGCCGGTCACCTTCCCGGTCTCGTCGGCCATCAGCCCGAAGAGGCTGTTCAGGTCCCGTTCGGGCTGCCAGAGCAGGGTGGTGCCGCCGAAGATGAGGATCGACCGCTTCGCGTCCGCCGGATCGCTGTAGATGGCGCCGAAGCTCCGGTCCAGGGCGATGTCGGCCGCGAATCCGTCGCGTAGATATTCAGCGGTGCTGCGGGCCCGGTCGCTGCCGTCGCGGGTCAGCCCGGCGACCTTCTCCGGCGTACTCAACCGGGTGTCCTTCTGGTCCAGCACCTGCCAGCCGGCGACGCCGAGCGCCCCCAGACCGGCCAGCCCGACCACCAGCGCGGCGGCCAGCGCGATCCGCCGCCGACGCGAGGCCGGGCGTCGCTCGGGCTCCTGCGCCGGGTCACGGCGGCTCAGCTGGATCGGCTCGTCGGTCAGGTCAACCGGCTCGGGCCCGTCGTCGACGTGACGTTCGGTGAGGTGCGCGTCGGACATGTCCGCCACCGTACGCGAACAGGAGGTGGCGCACGTCAGGTCTCCAGAAGCGCTCCGTAGACTTTCTCAGGTGACCGAGAGACTGGATGCCCGACGCCCCGACGCCCCGACCCTTGCCGGCCAGTACCAGCCCGGCGAGGTAGAGCAGCGACGGTACGAGCAGTGGGTAGCCGCCGGCCACTTCCGGGCGTCGGCGGAGAGCGACAAGCCCCCCTTCACGATCGTCATCCCACCACCGAACGTCACCGGCTCGCTGCACATGGGGCACGCGTTCGAGCACACGCTGATGGACGCGCTGAGCCGGCGTAAGCGGATGCAGGGCTACGAGGCGCTCTGGCTGCCCGGCATGGACCACGCCGGCATCGCCACCCAGAACCTGGTCGAGAGGCAGCTCGCCGGCGAGGGGCTGTCCCGCCACGACCTGGGCCGGGAGAAGTTCGTCGAGCGGGTCTGGCAGTGGAAGGCCGAATCCGGCGGCGCGATCCTGGGCCAGATGCGGCGCCTCGGCGACGCGGTCGACTGGGACCGCGAGCGCTTCACCATGGACGCGGGCCTGTCCCGGGCCGTGCAGACCATGTTCAAGAAGCTGTTCGACGACGGGCTGATCTATCGGGCGAACCGGATCATCAACTGGTGCCCGCGCTGCCTCACCGCCCTGTCCGACATCGAGGTGGAGCACACCGACGACGAGGGTGAGCTGGTCTCGATCCGGTACAGCGACGACGTCGTGGTGGCCACCACCCGCGTCGAGACGATGCTCGGCGACACCGCGGTCGCGGTGCACCCGGACGACGAGCGGTACCGGCACCTGATCGGCACCGAGGTGGCCGTCCCGCTCACCGACCGGCGGATTCCGATCGTCGCCGACGAGCACGTCGACCCGAGCTTCGGCACCGGCATGGTCAAGGTGACCCCGGCGCACGACCCGAACGACTTCGAGATCGGCCAGCGGCACGACCTGCCGTCGATGACGATCATGGACGAGCGGGGCATCATCACCGCGCCGGGACCGTTCGAGGGCCTGGACCGGTACGAGGCCCGGCCGGCCATCGTCGCCGCGCTGCGCGAGCAGGGGCTGATCGTGGCCGAGAAGCGGCCGTACGTGCACGCGGTGGGGCACTGCTCGCGGTGCAAGACCACGGTCGAGCCGCGGCTGTCGTTGCAGTGGTTCGTCAACACCGCCCCGCTGGCCAAGGCCGCCGGCGACGCGGTCCGCGACGGCCGGGTGAAGATCGAGCCGGCCGAGCTGGCCAAGCGCTACTTCGCCTGGGTCGACAACATGCACGACTGGTGCATCTCCCGGCAGCTCTGGTGGGGCCACCGCATCCCGGTCTGGTACGGCCCGGACGGCGAGATCGTCTGTGTCGGCCCCGACGAGGAGCCGCCGACCGGCGAGGGCTGGCGGCAGGACGAGGACGTCCTCGACACCTGGTTCTCCAGCGGCCTGTGGCCGTTCTCCACCCTCGGCTGGCCCGAGCAGACCCCGGACCTGGCGAAGTTCTATCCGACCAGTGTGCTGGTCACCGGGTACGACATCCTTTTCTTCTGGGTCGCCCGGATGATGATGTTCGGCCTGTACGCGATGGACGGCCGGCAGCCGTTCGACGTGGTCGCCCTGCACGGCATGGTCCGCGACGAGCACGGCAAGAAGATGTCGAAGTCGTTCGGGAACGTGGTCGACCCGCTGGACTGGATTGACCGGTTCGGTGCCGACGCCACCCGGTTCACCCTGGCCCGGGGCGCCAACCCCGGTCAGGACGTGCCGGTCAGCGAGGAGTGGTGCCAGGGCTCCCGCAACTTCTGCAACAAGCTCTGGAACGTCACCCGGTTCGCGCTGATGAACGGCGCGCACACCGAGGGCTCGCTGCCCGCCGCCGACCGGCTCTCCACGGTCGACCGGTGGATCCTGTCCCGGCTGGCGCACGTCACCGCCGAGGTGGACGAGCAGTTCGAGGCGTACGAGTTCGCGAAGGTCTGTGACCTGCTCTACCACTTCGCCTGGGACGACGTTTGCGACTGGTACGTGGAGCTGAGCAAGCCGGTGCTCGCCGAGGACGGGCCGGCGGCGGACACCACCCGATGGGTGCTCGGGCACGTGCTGGACCAGCTGCTGCGGCTGCTGCACCCGGTGATCCCGTTCGTCACCGACGAGCTGTGGGTCGCGCTGACCGGCGGGGAGACGGTGATGACCGCCGCCTGGCCGGTGGCTGACCGTACCCTCGTCGACGACGTCGCGGAGGGCGAGGTCGTCACCCTGCAGCGGGTGGTGACCGAGATCCGCCGGTTCCGCTCGGACCAGGGGCTGCGGCCGACTCAGCGGGTGGCGGCCCGGCTCGACGGCCTCGGGCCGGCGGGCATCGGGGCGCACGAGCCACTGATCCGGTCGCTGGCCCGCCTCGACGCGCCCGGCGACGCCTTCCAGGCCAGCGCCACCCTCGCCATGCCCGGCGAGGTCAGCGTCGCGCTGGACACCCGAGGCTCGATCGACGTGGCGGCCGAACGGGCCCGGCTAGCCAAGGACCGGGCGGCCGCCGAGAAGGAGGCCGCGCAGGCGCGGGCGAAGCTGGACAACCCGGCGTTCGTCGGCAAGGCCCCGGAGCACGTGGTCGCCAAGATCCGTGAGCGGCTCGCGGTGGCCGAGGCGGACCTCGTGCGGATCGACGCCGCGCTGGAGGCGCTGCCCTCGTGACCGACCGCACCGAATTCGCCGCGGTGGAAGCCGCGCTCGCCGAGCGCGGTTTCACCCGCGTGCACTTCGAGCTGGAGAAGATCGAGACCCTGCTCGACCTGCTCGGCAGCCCGCAGCGGGCGTACCCGTCGATCCACCTGACCGGTACGAACGGCAAGACCTCGACGGCCCGGATGATCGACTCGCTGCTGCGGGCGTTCGGGCTGCACACCGGCCGCTACACCAGCCCGCACCTGGAGACCGTCCGGGAGCGGATCAGCCTGGACGGGGAGCCGGTCAGCGAGGAGCGCTTCGTCGCCACGTACCGGGAGGTGGCACCGCTGGCGGAGCTGGTCGACCAGCGTGCCGCGGAGCCGCTGACGTACTTCGACATGACCACCGCGCTGGCGTTCGCCACGTTCGCCGACGCGCCGGTCGACGTCGCGGTGGTCGAGGTGGGGCTCGGCGGTGCCGAGGACTCGACCAACGTGATCCAGGCCGGGGTGGCGGTGTTGACCCCGATCGGGGTGGACCACACCGAGTGGCTCGGCGACACCCTCCAGGACATCGCGCTGCACAAGGCGGGCATCATTCACAAAGGTGCCACGGTGATCGCGGCGGCGCAGGAGGAGGAGGCCGTCCGGCCGGTCCTGGAGCGTTGCGCCGAGGTCGGCGCGACCATCGCCCGGGAGGGCTCCGAGTTCGGTGTGCTGCGCCGGGCGGTCGCCGTCGGTGGCCAGGTGCTCACCATCCAGGGCCTCGGCGGCGTGTACGAGGAGATCTTCATCCCGCTGCACGGCGCGCACCAGGCGCAGAACGCGGCCGTCGCGCTCGCCGCGGTCGAGGCGTTCCTCGGGGCGGGGGCGCGGCGGCAGCTCGACGTCGAGGCGGTCCGGGAGGGCTTCGCCTCGGCCAGCTCGCCGGGGCGGCTGGAGAAGGTGCGGACCGCCCCGTCGATCCTGCTCGACGGGGCGCACAACCCGCACGGGATGGCCGCCACGGTGACCGCGCTCCAGGAGGAGTTCGCGTTCAGCAAGCTGGTCGGTGTGCTCGCCGTGCTCGGTGACAAGGACGCGGCCAGCCTGCTGGAGCTGCTGGAACCGGTGCTCGACTCGATCGTGGTCACCCGGAACAGCTCGCCCCGGGCGATGCCCGCCGACGCGCTGGCCGCGCTGGCCCGGGAGGTCTTCGGGCCGGAGCGGGTGCAGGTCGCCGAGGAGATGCCGGACGCCATCGAGGCGGCCGTCGCCGAAGCCGAGTCCGACGTACCCGGCGAGCTGGCCGGCGTCGGCGTGCTGATCACAGGATCGGTGGTGACCGTGGCCGACGCTCGCCGGCTGCTCAAGCGATGACCGGCCCGGTGCGCCCCGACGCCGGGGGCCGACCGGACGAGGCGACCCCGCCGCCGGCGGGTGCTTCGGTGCCTGACGGAACGCCGCCAGCGGCGGGCGGGGCGTCGGAGCAGCGGCGATCCGGGCTGCGCAACCCGGAGAAGGCGGTGCGCGGGCTCGGCGCGGGGGCGCTCGCGCTGGAGGCGCTGGTGCTGCTGCTGGCCATCCAGCCGATCCGGCTGGTCGGCGGGCACCTCAGCGGCGCCGCCATCGCCGCGATCGTCGCGCTGGCGGTGGCCTGCGTGGTGCTGGCCGGGCAGATGGGACGCCGGTGGGCGTGGCACGCCGGGACGGTGGTGCAGGGCCTGCTGCTGCTCTCCGGGCTGCTGCACTGGTCGCTGCTCGTGCTGGGGATCATCTTCGCCCTGGTGTGGGCGTACACGCTGCACGTGCGGCGGGTCATCCTAGGCTGAGCGGCCACCGTTTGCGGCGCACTGGTTGGAAGGGCCTTTTGTTGACGGACAGGCGTCAACAAAAGGCCCTTCCTCGCACATCAGGCGTCGGCGAGGGTACGCCACTGGGTGAGGGCGACGCCGTGGCCGTCCGGGTCCTTGAAGGCCGCCGCCCACACCTCCAGCTTGGTGCCTCGGTTGACCACCCGCGGGGCGTACGTGAAGCGCACGCCCGACCCACGCAGGCGCTCGTAGGCGGCCTGGATGTCGTCGACCTCCAGGTTGACGTGGACCAGCCGGCGGCTCATCGGGGCAGCCCCGGTCACCTGGCGCAGCACCAGCCGGGTCGCCCCGGAGGTGAGGACGGCGTTGCCGGCGCCCCGGTCGAATTCCGCGAAGCCGAGGTCCTGGTAGAAGTCGAGCGACCGGTCCAGGTCGGTGACGAGCAGCGTGATCCCGACCCCGCTGATCGGGCTGATCGACTCGGCCGGCTCGTGGCCGGCCGGCCCGAAGATCGCCTCGTCCAACTCCTCCGGGGTCGGCGGCGCCTCGTCGGCCGGCTCGTCCAGCGGGACGTCGACCGGATCCACCAGGTCGAACCGCTCGCCAACGGGTGGGCGCTGCGCCGGGGTGGTGGCCCGACGCGGCAACGGGCCGCCGGCCGTCGGTTCGGCACCCACCGGGCCGCCGGCCGTCGGCTCGACGAGCTGGCCCTCCAGCACCACCGGTCCGCCGCGGCGCTGGTGCATCACCACCGGCTCGCGGTCGTCGGGCCGCCCGGTGACGTCGTCGAGGAGCGGGTCCGGCCCGGGCGGGAAGTCGTCCTCCGAGGCGCGGTCCGCCCACGGCGGTGCCTCCTGCGCGATCAGCACCTCCTCGGCCGGGTCGGCGTCGGCGTACTCGGGTGGGAGGTCGGCGAGCGCGGCGGCGAGCTCGGCTTGGGTGGGCACCTCGTCCCAGAGGACGCGGACGTGCCGCTGGTCGTCGAGGGCGACCCGGACGGGCAGCGCCTGGCCCAGCGACGGCCACTTGGCGACCGGGACCCGCGGCTCGATGATCTTCTTGGACCGGGGTGGCAGCCCGGGTGCGTCGATCACGAGTTGGAGTTCGCAGCGGCCGAAGGCGTACTGGGTGGGTGGCTCGGAGACAGTGTGCACATGGCCCAGCCCGACGACCCAGGCGCGTCCGCCACCGCGCACGGTGGCCAGGGCGATCGCCAGCACCAGCAGCGCGACGCCGAGGGCCACGATCGCCCAGCTCGTCATGCCCAGCCCGAACAGCACGATGAACGCGGCCACGGTGCCCAGCACCGCGGCGATCAGCTTGCGTACCGGCGCGATGGGTCGGTTCCCGCCGTTCGCCACAGTGGACCTCCCAAGGGTCTAGGGCCAGGCTAGGCCGGACCAGCGACCGGGGGAAGGAACAGCCGCCGCGTCGGCGCCGGGACCGGGTCGCTACGCTGACCGTACCCATCCCGACCCGCTTCCGTGCACAGGAGGAACCCAGCGTGTCCAGCAGCAGCCCGGATGAGCGCACGCTCGTACTGATCAAGCCCGACGCGGTGCGCCGCGGTCTGGTGGGCGAGATCCTCGGCCGGTTCGAGCGCAAGGGCCTGCGGATCGACGCGCTGGTGTCCCGGACCATGGACGGCGACTTCGCCGACCAGCACTACGCCGAGCACGTGGACAAGCCGTTCTACCCGCCGCTGAAGGCGTTCATGATCGGCGGCCCGCTGGTGGCCCTGGTGCTCTCCGGCGACCAGGTGATCGAGGTGGTCCGCGGGATGATCGGCAGCACCGACGGCCGTAAGGCCGCCGCCGGCACCATCCGGGGCGACCTCTCCCTGTCCAACCGGGAGAACCTGGTGCACGCGTCCGACTCGGTCGACAGCGCCAAGCGGGAGATCGCCCTCTGGTTCCCCGAGCTGGGCTGACGTCCTCGCCGACGGCCCCCGTCTTCGCCTTGGGACGGGGGCCGTCGCGCGTGTTCAGCCGGTGACGCGGGCCAGCTTGTCGGGGTTGCCGACCAGGTAGAGGCCGGTGATCCGGCCGTCGGCGGCGGCGACGGACAGCGTGTAGCGGGCCCCGGGCGGCCAGCGCAGCAGCAGCGCGGGCGCGCCGTTCAGCTCCACCGCTGCCGCCTCCACTGTCGGGCGGCGGTGGCCGTAGATGCCGGCGAAGAAGCGGGCGATCCGATCCGCGCCGTGGACCGGGTTGCGCGCCGCCCGCACCCGGCCACCCCCGTCGCTCCAGGCGGTGGCGTCGGCCGCGACCAGGTCGGTCAGCCGGGCCAGGTTGCCGTCGCGGGCCGCGGCCAGGAAGGCGTCGAGCAGTCGCCGCTGCTCTTCCGGCCCAGCGGTGAAGCGCCGCCGGTCGTCGGCGAGCCGGGCCGCGGCCCGGTGGTGCAGCTGCCGGCGGTCCGCCGCCGACCGGTCCAACAGGTCGCCGATCTCGGCGTACGGCAGGGCGAACGCGGTGTGCAGGACGTACACCGCGCGCTCCGGTGGGGTGAGCCGTTCCAGCAGGTGCAGCAGCGCGGTGGAGAGTGTCTCCCGCAGCTCGACGGTGTCCAGCGGGCCGAACGGGGTGGCCGCCCCGGTGGGCACCGGCTCGGGCAGCCACGGCCCGACGTACGTCTCCCGGGCGGCCTGCCGGGCGCGCAGCCGGTCCATCGCCACGTACCGGCCGCCTGCGCCGCCTCGACGGCGGTCACACCTCGTGCGGCGGCTCGTGCCGGGTGCTCACCGCGATCCGGTTCCACACGTTGATTGTGGCAATCGCGACGAGCAGGTTGGCGAGCTCCTTCTCCGGCCAGACTTCGCCGCGGCGTCCCACACCTCGTCCGGCACGCCGTGTTCACCGAGCCGGGTGACCGCGTCGGTCAGCGCCAGCGCGGTTCGCTCCCGCTCGTCGAAGAACGGCGCCTCCCGCCACGCGGCGACGGCGAAGAGCCGCCGGCTGGACTCGCCGGCCGCGAGCGCGTCGCGGCTGTGCATGTCGACGCAGAACGCGCAGCCGTTGAGCATTGATGCCCGCAGCTTCACCAGCTCCAGCACGGTGTGGTCCACGTTCTTCTGGACGTACGTCTCCAGCCCGAGCACCGCCTGGTACGCCTCCGGCGCCACGGCACTGATGTTGATCCGGCTCATCGCCGCCTCCCTCGTGTCGTCGTACGCGGGCACGACGGATCGGCGCGGCCCGGATGTGACAGGTGCGGACTGTGACGGTGGTCATGCCCAGCGCGGCTCCCGCGGCGGTGCCCCCGCACGACGTCGACGAGTGGTCAGCCGGGGTTTCCCCGCTGGCCATCCGCGTGCGCCGGTCCGCCTCACCTGGGATCGGTAGACCACAAGGGACCGATTCCGACGGAGGGGAAAGATGACTTCTCTCGATCGACGTACCGTGTTGCGCGCCGGACTGCTGACCGGCGCCGGACTGGCCGGCGGCGGCCTGCTCGGCGGCGGCTCGGCCGCGGCGGCGCCGGCCTGGCAGCCATCCGGCCGCCCGGTGCTCACCCACGGGGTGCAGAGCGGCGACGTGACCGCCGAATCGGCCCTGGTCTGGACCCGTGCCGACCGGCCCGGCCGGATGTACGTGGAGGTGAGCCGCCGCCCCGACCTGCGCGGCGCCCGGCTGCTGCGCGGCCCGGTGGTGGACCCGTCGACCGACTTCACCGGCCGGGTGCGGTTGCGGGGCCTGCCTTCCGGCGAGCGGCTGTACTACCGGGTGGGCGTGGAGAGCCTGGACCGGCCCGGGCTCAGCAGCGAGCCGCTGGTCGGCTCGTTCGCCACCGCGCCCGGCCGGCACGAGCGGCGGGACGTGCGGTTCGTCTGGACGGGGGACATCGCCGGCCAGGGCTGGGGGATCAACCCGGACTTCGACGGCATGGCGATCTTCCGGTCCATGCGGGCGGTCCGCCCCGACTTCTTCCTGTGCAGCGGGGACACCGTCTACGCCGACGGCCCGCTTGACGAGCGCGTCACGCTGCCGGACGGCCGGGTCTGGCGCAACCTGGTCACCCCGGAGAAGAGCAAGGTGGCCGAGACGCTGGCCGAGTATCGCGGGCAGTTCGCGTACAACCTGCTCGACGATCACCTGCGCGCGTTCGCCGCCGAGGTGCCCCAGATCAACCAGTGGGACGACCACGAGGTACGCAACAACTGGTACCCGGGGCAGATCCTCACCGACGACCGGTACGCCGAGAAGCGGGTGGACGTGCTCGCCGCCCGGGCCCGGCAGGCGTTCCACGAGTGGCTGCCGGTCGCGGCCGACGGCCCCCTCTACCGGCGGCTGTCGTACGGGCCGCTGCTGGACGTCTTCGTGCTCGACATGCGGACCTACAAGGACCCGAACGACGGCAACACGTACGCCGACCCGGGCCGCGGCCTGCTCGGCCGGGAGCAGCGGGAGTGGCTGGTCCGGGAGCTGACCCGGTCCCGGGCGACCTGGAAGGTCATCGCCAACGACCTGCCGCTCGGCCTGGTGGTGCCGGACGGCCCGAGCGCGCAGGAGGGCGTGGCGCAGGGCGACCCGGGCGCGCCGGCCGGCCGTGAGCTGGAGTTCGCCGAGGTGCTGGGCACCGCCCACCGGGCCGGGGTCACCGGCATCGTCTTCCTCACCGCCGACGTGCACTACACCGCGGCCCACCACTACGACCCGGCGCGGGCGGCATTCCGGGACTTCACCCCGTTCTGGGAGTTCGTCTCCGGGCCGGCGCACGCCGGCGCGTTCGGCCCGAACGCCCTGGACGGCACGTTCGGCCCGCAGGCCGTGTTCGTGAACGCGCCGCCGCGCGCGAACACCTCGCCCGCCGAGGGCTTCCAGCACTTCGGCGAGGTCGCCATCGACTGCGAGTCAGGTGCCATGACGGTGCACCTGCGCGACCGCGCCGGCGTCTCCCTCTGGACCACCACCCTCCCCGCCCCCACCCGCTGACCCTCGTCGATCATGAGGTTGGCGGCGATGGCGATCGTCCGATCCGCCGCCAACCTCATGATCATCGGGACGGGGTGATACTCGGAGGCGGAGCAGCCGGCCGGTCGAGTACGCTTATCGGCACACAGGCGACGACCCGGCCATCACCGGCGAGCCTCCGGAAGAACAGCCGGGTGACCGGCCCAGTAGAACCGGACGGGACCGGCCCGTCACAGCCGGCCAACGAGCGGGCGGTCGCACCTTTGACCGCCAAGCGGGGTGGTACCGCGGGCCTGCCCCGGGGCGCCGGTGACGGCGTACCCGGAAACGGTTCGTCCTCGCAGACCCACACTGACAGTGAGCTGCTGAGGAGAGCGACCCCCGATGGCCTATCCGTTGCACGACCCGACCGCCGCCGGCGTCCCGGCGAGCCCGGACCTGCCCGCGGTGGAGCGCCGGGTCCTGGAGCACTGGACGGCCGACAAGACTTTCGAGGCCTCCGTCGAGGCTCGCGAGGCCGGCGGGAACGGGGAGAACGAGTACGTCTTCTACGACGGCCCGCCCTTCGCCAACGGCCTGCCGCACTACGGCCACCTCTTCACCGGGTACGTCAAGGACGTGGTGCCGCGCTACCAGACCATGCGCGGCCGCCGGGTGGAGCGGCGCTTCGGCTGGGACTGCCACGGCCTGCCGGCCGAGGTGGTGGCCGAGAAGCAGCTCGGCATCACCAGCAAGGCGGAGATCCTCGACCTGGGCGTGGCCCGGTTCAACGAGGTCTGCCGCAGCTCGGTGCTGGAGTTCACCCAGGACTGGGAGCGGTACGTCACCCGGCAGGCCCGCTGGGTGGACTTCGCCAACGACTACAAGACGCTCGACCTGGACTACATGGAAAGCGTCATGTGGGCCTTCAAGACCCTGCACGACAAGGGTCTGGTCTATGAGGGCTTCCGGGTGCTGGCGTACTGCTGGCGGTGCGAGACGCCGCTGTCGAACACCGAGACCCGGATGGACGACGTCTACAAGGACCGGCACGACCCGACCCTGACGGTCTGGTTCGAGTTGACTCCGGACGAGTCGGCCCCCGAGTTGGTGCGTGGGCCGGTCAAGCTCGGCGTCTGGACCACCACGCCGTGGACCCTGCCGTCGAACCTGGCGCTCGCCGTCGGCCCGGACATCGAGTACGCGGTGCTGGAGCGCGACGGCTCCCGCCACCTGGTGGGTGCCGCGCGGCTGGCCGCGTACGCCAAGGAGCTGGAGGGGTACGAGCAGGTCGGCACCGTGCGCGGCGCGGACCTGGTCGGTCGCCGCTACACCCCGCTGTACGACTTCCTCGTCGAGCAGGCCGGGGAGAACGCGTACCAGGTGCTCGGCGCGGACTTCGTCACCACCGAGGACGGTACCGGGATCGTCCACCTGGCCCCGGCCTTCGGTGAGGACGACCAGAACGTCTGCAACGCGGCCGGCATCCCGACCATCGTCACCGTGGACGACCACACCCGGTTCACCGCGCTGGTCGCGCCGTACGAGGGCGAGCAGGTCTTCGACGTCAACAAGTCGGTGATCCGGGAGCTGAAGGAGCGGGGGGTGGTGCTCCGGCAGGACACCTACACCCACTCGTACCCGCACTGCTGGCGCTGCGACACCCCGCTGGTCTACAAGGCGGTGTCGTCCTGGTTCGTGGCGGTGAGCCAGTTCAAGGACCGGATGGTCGAGCTGAACCAGCAGATCAACTGGACCCCGGGGCACATCAAGGACGGCTCGTTCGGCAAGTGGCTGGCCAACGCCCGGGACTGGTCGATCAGCCGGAACCGGTTCTGGGGCTCGCCGATCCCGGTGTGGAAGTCCGACGACCCGAACTACCCGCGGGTCGACGTGTACGGCTCGCTGGCCGAGATCGAGCGTGACTTCGGAGTGCGCCTGAGCGACCTGCACCGGCCGGCGGTGGACGAGTTGGTCCGGCCCAACCCGGACGACCCGACGGGGAAGTCGATGATGCGCCGGGTGCCGGAGGTGCTGGACTGCTGGTTCGAGTCCGGCTCGATGCCGTTCGCCCAGGTGCACTACCCGTTCGAGAACCGCGAGTGGTTCGAGCACCACTACCCGGGCGACTTCATCGTCGAGTACATCGGGCAGACCCGCGGCTGGTTCTACACCATGCACGTGCTGGCCACCGCGCTGTTCGACCGGCCGGCGTTCCGCAACTGCCTCAGCCACGGCATCCTGCTCGGCTCGGACGGGCGCAAGATGTCCAAGAGCCTGCGCAACTACCCGGACGTCTACCACGTCTTCGACTCGTACGGGTCGGACGCGATGCGCTGGATGCTGATGTCCTCGCCGGTGCTGCGCGGCGGTGACATGGCGGTCTCCGAGGCGGGCATCCGGGACGCGGTCCGCCAGGTGCTGCTGCCGCTGTGGAACGTCTGGTACTTCTTCTCGCTCTACGCCAACGCCGACGGCTACGTGGCAAAGCGGAAGACGGACGCTGAGCCGACGGGCGGAGCCGTCGCCGGCGACCTGCTCGACCGGTACGTGCTGGCGAAGACGAACGAGCTGGTGTCGACAGTCCAGGCGCAGATGGAGGCGTACGACATCTCCGGCGCCTGCGCCACCGTGCGGTCCTTCCTGGACGCGCTGACCAACTGGTACGTGCGCCGCTCGCGGGATCGGTTCTGGTCCGGCGACGCCGACGCGTTCGACACCCTGTGGACGGTGCTGGAGACGCTCTGCCGGGTGGTGGCGCCGCTGGCGCCGCTGACCGCGGAGGAGATCTGGCGCGGCCTCACCGGTGAACGGTCGGTGCACCTGACCGACTGGCCGTCGGCGGAGGACTTCCCGGCCGACCACGAGCTGGTGACCGCGATGGACGCCACCCGGGCGGTCGCCTCGGCGGCGCTGTCGCTGCGCAAGGCCAAGGGACTGCGGGTGCGCCTGCCGCTGTCGAAGCTGACCGTGGCCTCGCCGCGGGCGGAGCAGCTGCGGCCCTTCGCCGACCTGGTCGCCGACGAGGTCAACGTGAAGGCGGTGGACTACACCGACGAGGTGTCCGCGTACTGCCAGCAGGTGTTGACGGTGGTGCCGCGGGCGCTCGGCCCCCGCGTCGGCAAGGCGGTCCAGCAGGTCATCAAGGCGGTCAAGGCGGGGGAGTGGGAGCTGGTCGACGGCGCCCCGGTCGCCGCCGGCGTCACCCTGGCCGAGGGCGAGTACGAGCTGCGCCTGGTCGCCGCCGACGCCGAGAACTCCGCGCCGCTGCCCGGCAGCGAGGGCGTGGTCGTGCTGGACGCGCGGGTCACCCCGGAGTTGGCCGCCGAGGGGCTGGCCCGGGACGTGGTCCGGGTGGTGCAGCAGGCCCGCCGGGACGCCGACCTGGACGTGTCGGACCGGATCGTGGCGTCGGTCTCGGCCTCTGAGGAGGTGCGTGCGGCGGTGGCCGCGCACCTGGACTTCGTGGCCCGGGAGGTGCTCGCCGAGAGCATCGACTTCGCCGAGGGCGTCGAGGGCTTCCCCGGCGAGGTCGGCGACGGCGAGCGTGTGACGGTCGCCGTCCGCCGGGTATGAGGTGAAAGGAGGGGCCCCTTCTTAACGCGTCAGGCATAGGAGGGGCCCCTCATTAACCCGTTCAGGTTCATCGAGCGGGCGGCGTGACCACCCGCGCGGTTCGACGCGACGGCGTCGGCTAACGTGACACCGCCTGTACCAGCCCGATTTCCGGAGGACCCGTGCCGCTGCTCTACACCATCGGCAAGCTCGCCGTGGCACCCACGATGCGGTTGGCCTTCCGTCCGACCGTGGAGGGGTTGGAGCACATCCCGGCGACCGGCGGGGCGATCTTCGCGGGCAACCACCTCTCGGTTGCCGACGAGCTGCTCCTCGGCACGGTGGTGCCGCGACACCTGGCCTTCTGGGCCAAGTCGGAGTACTTCACGGGCACCGGCGTGAGGGGCGCGTTCTCCAAGTTCGTGCTCACCGGGCTGGGCGCCATCCCGGTGGCGCGGGCCGGCGGTCGGGCGGCGTTGTCGGCGTTCGACGCGGCCATCCCGGTGCTCAAGGCCGGTGATTTGGTCGCCGTCTATCCGGAGGGGACCCGCTCCCCGGACGGGCGGCTCTACCGGGGCCGCACCGGGGCCGCCCGGCTGGCGGTGGCGGCCGGCGTGCCGATCATCCCGGTCGGCGTGACCGGCACGGACAAGGTGCAGCCCATCGGCACGCGGGTGCCCCGGCCCGGCCGGGGCGAGATCGGCATCCGGTTCGGCAAGCCGCTGGACGTCACCGGCCGGTCCGACGACCGGACGTCGCTGCGCGAGATCACCGACGAGCTGATGGCCGAGATCCAGAAGCTCACCGGCCAGGAGTACGTCCCGCGCTACGCCCCCAAGCGCGCCGAGCCCCCCGCCGACCAGGCCGCCTGAGTCGTCCCGGCGGGCCGCCTGCCCCACCGCTCGGGTTGTGGCGGTCAGGGTTACTTCGGGGTCACCACCTGCTGGCGTAGCCGGTCCAGCAGGTGACCGCTGTCGTCCAGGTTGAGCCGGGTGAAGACGCCGGTGGCCAGGCTGCCGTGGTCGACCGAGGTGCACACCACCACCGCGTCGCCGTTCGCCCGGCCGACCGCGCAGCGCTCGTACCGGCCCCGGACGCGGGTCTCCACCGGTTCGGCGGGACCCAGCGCGTAGCTGTCCGTGAGGCGGGTGATCTCGGCGTCGGCGTCCGCTTCGGGGGTCAGGCGTAAGCCGGTGCTGCCGAAGAGGACCACCCGCTTGCCCTCGCTCGTGTTGTAGATCCCGGCGAAGGCGTCGTCGGCGAGCGGGTGCGCCCGGCGTACCTCGGTCTTCAGCTCCTCGGTTTCCTTCTGGCTGCGCTCGTCCTGCCGCAGCCGCAGCCCGGCGATCTGATCGGGCAGGGTCGCGCTGGCCGGGTACTGGGTACGAAGCGGCTGCGCCCACCACAGCGGTACGCCGCAGCAGCAGGCGACGGTGAGCAGCAGCACCCAGGGCCAGCGGCGCCGGCGGCGGACCGGCACGGGCACGTACCCCTTGGGCGGCTGCCATCCGGGTGGCGCGGGAGGCGGCGGCGTGGTCTGGCGGCGCTGCCGCGGTGGCCTGACCGGTACGGGCGGCTGCGACACCGGGCGGGCGGCGACCGGCGGCGCAGGAGCGAACGGCGGGGGAGGGAATGGTGCCGGGGCCGCCGGCGTGCCGGCGCCCGGCGGCGGTGGCGTGGCCTGCAGGGGTGGGTAGGGCGGGGTGTGTGCCGGCGTCGGGTAGGGCGGCGTCGGCGGCAGCGCCGGGAAGTCGGCGGAGTGCAGGTCCCAGCCGCTGGTGTCCACGCCCTCCCACGGGTCGACCGGCACCATGTGCTCCGGCGAGTCCACCGGCGGCACCGGGGTGGGCTCGGCGGACTCACCCCAGGAGCGCTTGCGCGGCGGCGGGGGCGGGACCGGTGCGGATCCGCTCCACCTGGGTGCGGGTGGCTGAGGGCTGGTCTCCACCCGGGTCGGGTCCGGGCCGCCCTGACCTGGGACCGGCGCCGAGCCGGACGGGCGCCCGGGGACGGTGGTGGAGTCGCCTTGCCGGGTCGGTACGGGCGCGGCGATCGTGGCACCGGCCGTCCCGGGCCCCGGCGGGTCGTCCGGTACCGGCTCGTCGGTCGGCTCGCCGGCGTCCGCGACCGGCTCGGCCGGTGCGTCCGGGCTGGTGGTCGACCTGGTGGGTACGTCCGAGTCGCCGGCCGGCAGGGCCGGAGCGTCCGCGACCGGCTCGGCCGGTACGCCCGAGGTCCCGGTTTCCGCCGGTGCCGGTGCGGGGGTCTGGGCCGATCCGTCGATCCCGTCAGTGCCGGGCTCCCGGCCCGTGGCCGGGTTGCTCCCGTCGGTGCCGGGCTCCCGGCCCGTGGCCGGGGTGCTCCCGTCGGTGCCCGGCTCCTGGCCCGTGGCCGAGGTGCTCCCGTCGGCCGGCCGGTCGGTGCCCGGCTGCGGCTCCGGCATCGCGGCATTCTCCTCTCGCGCCGTTGCGAGGTTAGTACCGCCGTGCCACCGCGGACGAATCCGCTCGTCGGGTCGTGACGTACCAGATCTTGGACAGTTGCCGTGCGCTGCGGACGGAAGGTGTCCAAGATCCGGGTGAGCCAGGCGGTGGGCTGTCGCGGTGCGGCGTGGTGGCCGGGGGAGCACCGCGTACCCTTGGGCATCATGAGTGCCCCGTCCACGACGCCGCGTCCCGCCGCGGCCAATTCCGTTTGGCCCCGGCTGGAACCGCTGCTGCCCCAGGTGACCAAGCCCATCCAGTACGTCGGTGGCGAGTTGGGCGCGGTGGTCAAGGACTGGGACGCCGCGACCGTCCGGTGGGCGCTGATGTATCCCGACGCGTACGAGGTGGGCCTGCCCAACCAGGGCGTGCAGATCCTCTACGAGGTGCTCAACGAGCTGCCCGACGTGCTCGCCGAGCGGACGTACGCGGTCTGGCCGGACCTGGAGAGGCTGATGCGCGCCCACGGCGTGCCGCAGTTCACCGTCGACGCGCACCGCTCGGTGCGTGACTTCGACGTGTTCGGCGTCTCCTTCTCCACCGAGCTGGGCTACACCAACCTGCTCACCGCGATCGACCTGGCCGGCATCCCGCTGCTCGCCGCCGACCGCACCGACGCCGACCCGGTGATCGTGGCCGGCGGGCACGCCGCGTTCAACCCGGAGCCGATCGCCGACTTCGTCGATGCCGCCGTGCTCGGCGACGGCGAGGAGGCGGTGCTGGAGATCACCGCGATCGTCCGCGACTGGAAGGCCGAGGGCTGCCCGGGCGGGCGGGACGAGCTGCTGCTGCGGCTGGCCCGCACCGAGAGCGTGTACGTGCCGCGCTTCTACGACGTGGACTACCTGCCCGACGGCCGGATCCAGCGGGTCGTGCCGAACCGCCCCGACGTGCCGTTCCGGGTGCACAAGCGCACGACGATGGACCTGGACGCCTGGCCGTACCCGAAGAAGCCGCTGGTCCCGCTCGCCGAGACGGTCCACGAGCGGTACGCGGTGGAGATCTTCCGCGGCTGCACCCGCGGCTGCCGGTTCTGCCAGGCCGGCATGATCACCCGTCCGGTGCGGGAGCGCTCGATCACCACAGTCGGCCAGATGGTGCAGCAGGGGCTGGAGTTCTCCGGCTTCCACGAGGTGGGCCTGCTGTCGCTGTCGTCGGCCGACCACTCCGAGATCGGCGACATGTGCTCCGGCCTGGCCCAGCAGTACGAGGGCACGAACGTCTCGCTCTCGTTGCCGTCGACCCGGGTGGACGCGTTCAACATCGACCTGGCCCAGGAGCTGTCCCGCAACGGCCGGCGTACCGGCCTGACCTTCGCTCCCGAGGGCGGGTCGGAGCGGATTCGCAAGGTGATCAACAAGATGGTGTCGGAGGAGGACCTCATCCGCACCGTGGTCACCGCGTACACCAACGGCTGGCGGCAGGTGAAGCTCTACTTCATGTGCGGCCTGCCCACCGAGACCGACGAGGACGTGCTGCAGATCGCCCGGATGGCCCACGAGGTCATCAAGGCCGGCCGGGAGGCCACCGGGTCCAAGGACATCCGCTGCACGGTCTCCATCGGCGGCTTCGTGCCGAAGCCGCACACCCCGTTCCAGTGGTCGCCGATCGAGCGCCCGGAGGTCATCGACAACCGGCTCAAGCTGCTCAAGCAGGCGATCAACGCCGACCGGTCGCTGGGCCGGGCGATCGGCTTCCGCTACCACGACGGCGAGCCGTCGCTGATCGAGGGCCTGCTGTCCCGGGGTGACCGCCGGATCGGCGCGGTGATCCGCGAGGTCTGGGAGAACGGCGGCCGGTTCGACGGCTGGAGCGAGCACTTCTCGTACCAGCGCTGGGTGGACGCCGCCGCCGAGGTGCTGCCGGCCTTCGGGGTGGACCTCGACTGGTACACCACCCGGGAGCGCGACGAGTTGGAGGTCCTGCCCTGGGATCACCTCGACTCGGGCCTGGACAAGGACTGGCTCTGGCAGGACTGGCAGGACGCCCTGTCCGAGTACGAGCAGGACGACTGCCGGTGGACCCCGTGCTTCGACTGCGGCGTCTGCCCGGCGATGGACACCGAGATCCAGATCGGCCCCACCGGCAGGAAGCTGCTGCCGCTGACCCCGGTCAACGGCCTGAAGCTGCCCGCCGGCACCCAGCACTAGCACGGTCGACGCGTCCCGGAGCGCGGGAACCCGGTGGGGTCCCGCGCTCCGTCGTGTCCGAGCCCGGGTCGGGTCGGCCTTCCCGTGATCCGGGGTGGGGGTGCCTCGATTGGCCGTCCCTCGATACGCTGCCTCCGACATGGACCGACCGGCGGGTCGGCAACGGGGAGGGGCAGCAACATGGGTGGAGTCAGGCCGCCGGACACCGGTGATCTCACCGTCAGTGTCGAGGACCTGGACGCCGCGGCAACGTACGTCGAGCGTTTGAAGGAGTACGTCGACGACACCATCGGATACGAGATGGAGCGCATCAAGGAGCGGATGAAGGGCGACAGCAACAACGCCCAGACCGTTCCGAACGGCACCCCCTTCGGCGCGTACGAGGACGCCCGCATGCAGTGGCAGGCGTTGACCAAGTCGACGGCCAACATGGAGGCTCACCTGAAGTATCTCTCCCAGAAGCTGGCCAGCCTCAAGAAGGGCACCGAGGACATCGCCCAGACGTACCGCGACGCCGAGGCGCGCAACGCCGCCAACGGCAAGGAGATCGAGCGGTTGCTGGAGTCTGCCACCCCGCCGCCCACCGCCGGCGGCGACCCCACCTACCCGGACAAGGCCTGAGGGGGACGATCATGGCTGAGGGAACCTGGGAGCGGTGCGTCCGCGAGGTGACGCTTTCCGCGGACCCGGAGACGGTCGGCTCGGTGGGCGTGGGATGGAACAACCTCTCCACCGCGCTGGGCTACCTGCGGGACTCGCTGGTCGGGCGGTCGTTCGTCGGCCCGATCGCGCCCGGCACGGAGCGCCCGCACGTCGACGGCCTGCCCGCCCTTCTCTCCGGCTGGAAGGGCAGCGGCGGCGACGCGTACCGGGAGCACCTCGGGGAGATCGGCAAGGACATCGAGGAGCTGATCACCCACGCGAGCGACGTCAGCGGTGCGCTGTCGCGGATCGAGACTGACATCCACAAGTCGGTCGCCAGCATCCCGATCCCGCTGATGGACGACTTCGGCTGGAACGAGTGGAGCCTGCCCAATGGCACCGAGCTCGACGACGCCCGGGACGGCGAGAGCACATCGGGCTTCCTCGCCGCGCTGCGCAAGGACTACCAGAGCAACCCCGCCTCGTACGCCGATGGCGCGTTCCGCGACAAGGCCGACGACCTCGAAGCGACCATGAAGATCGACGGGAAGGCCGAGGACCACAAGCGGGGCGGCTGGTGGGACACCAAGTCCCACCTGGACAACTGGTACCGGGACAACCAGCAGGCGGCCAACAGCGCCATGTCCCCGCTGCCGAAGGCGGTGGAGACCGAAAGGCCCAAGCTGGTCGTACCCGAGCCGGACCGCCAGCGCGGCGGCTACCGGCCGGACGACCGGAAGCCGCCGTCCGGGTACGACCCAGGCGGTGGCGGCGGCTTCGGTGGTGGTGGCGGGGCCCCCAACCTCGGCAGTACCGGCATCGGCGGTGGCGGCGGCGTGCCCGGCGGTGGCCACTCGTCCATCGCGCCGCCGGCCCCCGGCGGCAATTTCGGCGGCGGCAGCCACGGCGGTGGCCCGGGCTCCCACACGCCGTCGTCCATCGGCCCCGGGTACACCGGGACAGACCACGCCTACGGCACCGGCCTGGCCGGCGCCCAGGCCCCGACCACCGTCAGCCCGGGCTACGGCGGGGGAAGCGGCCCCGGCTCGCCCGGCCTCGGCGGAGTCGGTGGCGGTGCCGGTGGAGGCATCGGCTCGGCCGGTGGCATCGGCGGTGGCGGCGTCGGCGCGGCCGGTGGCATCGGCATGGGCGGCGTGCCCGGCATGGTCGGTGGCGGCAACGGCAAGGTGCCGCCGATGACCAGCGCGGCCAGCGCGCTGCGCAACGCGACCGGCGCCGGTGCGGGCGCGAACGGCCTGCGCGGCGGCGGGATGATGGGCGGCGGCATGATGGGTGGCGGGCACGGCGTCGGTGGAAACGGCGCTGGCGGCACGGGCGCCGAGCCCTCGTCATGGTTGACTGAGGACGACGATACGTGGGGCACCGGTGACGCCGCGTCCCCGGGCATCCTGCGATGAGGACGGACGGATGAGCTTGAACGTCGGCGCACTCCGACCAGTCGCGGCCGCATTGCTGGCCGGGCTCCTGGTGGCGGGGGCCGCCCAACCGGCGGCCGCCGCGCCCCGGCGGGCCGAGCAGTGGTACCTGGACGAGCTCCGGATCGACCAGGCGCACAAGCTTTCCACCGGTCAGGGTGTGGTCGTCGCGGTGCTGGACACCGGCGTCGATGCCACCCACCCGGAGCTCGCCGGTCGGGTGCTGCCCGGCGGCCGCAGCTACGGCGGCGCCTCCGGCGACGGACGTGCGGACTCGGACGGCCACGGCACCCACATGGCCGGCATCATCGCGGCCCGCAACGCCGGGCGGGACGGCGTCGTCGGCGTCGCTCCCAACGCGAAGATCCTGCCGATCAAGCTGGTGCCGGTCAATGAAAAGACCGACGAGGGCAGCCTGCCGCTCGGCATCCGGATGGCCGTCGACAGCGGCGCCAAGGTGATCAACATATCGTGGGGTGGGGGCGGCGCCGCCAGCCTCGACAAGGAGAGCGCCATCAAGTACGCCCTTGACCGGGACGTCGTGCTGGTCGCCTCCGCTGGCAACACCGCGCTGGGAGACGACGACGTCATCCAACCCGCCAACGTACCGGGTGTGATCGCGGTCACCGGGACGACCCACGGTGGTGCCTTCTGGTCCGGCTCGGTGCAGGGGCCGAAGGCCGTCGTGGCCGCCCCCGGCGACAGCATCTACAACATCGGCCCGAAGCACGGCTACGGCTGGGGCGACGGCACCTCCGACTCCGCCGCGATCGTCTCGGGTGTCGCGGCGCTGATCCGATCGAAGTACCCGGACCTCGACGCGGCCAACGTGATCAACCGGATCATCAAGACCGCCCGGGACGCCGGCCCGCCCGGCCGTGATCCGCAGTACGGTTTCGGCCGGATCGACCCGGTTGCCGCGCTGACCAAGGACGTGCCGAGGGTCTCCGCGAACCCGCTGCTCGATCCGGCCGCCGCGGCCACCAGCGCCCCTGCTCAGGCGGCCGAGGACGACAACTTCGACGTGACCAAGTACGGCGACCGGGGCGGCCCCACCGACCAGCAGGTCATGGTGATCGGCATCGGCATCGCCGTGGTGCTGGTGATCCTGCTCGCGCTGGCGATCTTCCTGATCTGGAACCGCCGCCGGTACCGCCGCGAGGCGGCCCTCGCGGCCGACGCCCCGGACGAGCTGCTTGACCGGGTCCCGCCCGGCGCGGGCTACGGTCCACCCGGCACCCCGCCGGTTCCCGCCGGCTACGGGCGGCCGCCGGGCGCTCCGCCCGCTCCGGGTGGTTACGCCCAGGGTGTTCCGCCCGCTCCGGGTGGTTACGCCCCGCCCCCCGGCTACGGCCCGCCCCCTGGGGCGCCCCCGGCGTCGCCGGGAACGTACCCGCCACCCGGGGGCGGCAACCCGTCCTGATCGTCGCCGCCGTCGGTAGCCGGTCCTGGTCGATGCCGGCAACCGGTCCTGTTCGTCGTGGCCGGCCGGGTGACCTGCGCCTCACCCGACCGGCCGCCGGCGCCGCCCGAGGCCGGGGGCAAAGGGGCCGGTTGACCGGTTCGGGGCGAATTTCCGGGCTTCTCGACCGCCCCGGCTGCCGGCCGTCGCGGGCGCTGCGCCAGGATGGGACGGACACGCAGGTAAACCCGAGGAGCTCACGATCGCCAGAAAGCCTCAACCCGAGGGCGGCCAGGCGCCGGTCGTCCAGCGGGTTCGGATCCGGTACGCCAAGCGTGGACCGTTGCGGTTCACCTCGCACCGGGACTTCGCCCGGGCCTTCGAGCGCGCGCTGCGCCGGGCCGGCGTACCGATCGCCTTCTCCCAGGGCTTCAACCCGCACCCGAAGATCTCGTACGCCTCCGCCGCACCGACCGGCGTCGCGAGTGAGGCCGAGTACCTGGAGGTCGGCCTGCGCGAGCCGGTCGACCCGGAACAGCTGCGGATGGCCCTGGACACGGCGCTCTCGCCCGGACTCGACGTGCTCGACGCGGTGGAGGCCGCCGGGGGCAGCCTGGCCGATCGGATCGAGGCGTCGCGCTGGCGGATCGAGCTGCCGGAGGTCGACCCGGACGTGCTGCGGCGGGCGGTGGACGCCTTCACCGCCGCCGAGGAGATCCAGGTCGAGCGGATGACCAAGCAGGGCCGGCGTACCTTCGACGCGCGCGCTGCCGTCATCAGCATCGATCTGCTGTCCCCGTCGGAGACGCCTTCCGGGGCGACAGCCGTACCGTGTGCGATACTCGAGGTGGTTGTACGGCAGGTCACCCCGTCCGTACGGCCCGATGACGTCCTTTCCGGCCTCCGCGTGGTGGCCGACCTGGAGCCGCCGGTCGCTCCGAAGGTGATCCGGCTGGAGCAGGGCACGTTGACCGCGCAGGGCGAGATCGTCGATCCGTTGGATGCGGATCGCGACGGGGCAGCCATCGGAGGGCGCTGACCGACGGTCAACGCTCTGGCAGGCAGACTTCGGCGGTCGCGCACCTGCGCGCCCGGCGGAAACACCTTTTGCGGCGACCCTGCGTGGCAGCGCTCACCCGCGCCCGGGGCAGCCAGAACTGGAGAACGTCCATGCTCGAGAACGAGCCCGAGGGCGGCGAACGGACCGGTTCAGAACCGGCCGAGGCATCCGCCAGCAGCACCCAGAGCACTCCCGAGACCAAGCCGCCGGCCCGCAAGCGGACCAGCCGCCGCAAGGCCGCCCCGCTCAACCAGCCGGAGCAGACCGACGCGCCGGTCGCGGCGTCCACCGACGCCGGCACCACCAGTGGCGAGGCGCCGCAGGGCGAGGTTGTCGCGCCGGTCGCCGGTGAGTTGGAAGCCGCGCCGAAGACCACCCGGCGGCGGCGCAAGGCGACCGCCGCGAAGGCGGTCGAGGAGCCGGTGGTCGCCACCGGTGTGGAAGCGGCCTCCGAGGAGGTCGTCCCGCCGGTCAAGGTCACCCGTACCCGCCGCCGGAAGGCCGCCCCGCCGCCGGCCGAGGCGCCCATCGAGGAGTCCGCGACCGAGGCACCGGCCGAGGCCGCCGCCGGAGCGGGGGCCGAGCCGCCGGCGGAGGCGGAGCCGCAGGCGGACACCGGTGGCGAAACCGGTGAGCGTGCCGAGCCGTCGGCCGTCGCCGTGCCGGTCGAGGAGGCCGGCGAGGAGGAGGCCGGGGAGGCCGAGGGCGCCGAAGCCGAGGGTGCGGAGACCGGAGCCGGGCCGACGCCGGCCCGGGAGCTGCCCGGTGGGCCCACGCCGGCCGTCGAGGGCGTGGCGGAGGTGCCGCCGGCCGGCGAGGCCACCCTGGCCCGGGCCGGTGGGCCGGAGGACCGGACCGGCGAGGTCGCGCCGGGTGCCGCCGTCCCCGAGGGCGCCGGGCAGCCGGCCGAGGCGCCGGAGCGGCCCACCCGTCGCCGGCGGGCCGGGCTCACCGCGCCGACCGTCCTGTTCATGGCGCCGCAGCCCGAGGAGATGCCGATCGGCCGGGTCACCGGCCCGGACGTCGAGGAGCCGGCCGAGGAACCGGTGGAGACCGGCCGGCGCCGCCGGCGTGGCCGCCGCGAGGCGGAGCCGGTCGAGCCCGAGGCCGAGCCCGAGGCCGAGCCCGAGGCCGAGGCCGAGGCTGAGGTGGAGCCGACCGTCGAGCTCGAGGAGGCCGCCGAGGCGGAGGAGGAAGAGGAGGAGGTCTCGGGCCGCCGCCGTCGCAGGCGTGGCCGCCGCGGCCGGGGCCGGGGCAAGGGCGGCGTGGAGGACGTCGAGGAGGACGAGGCCGAGGAGGCCATCCAGACCGAGAGCGCCGAGGCCGAGGCCGAAGAGGTCGAGGAGGAGGCCGAGGGAGACGGGATGACCCGCCGCCGGCGTCGCCGGCGCCGTCGGGGCGCGGGTGACGTCGAGGCCCCGGCCGAGGACGGCGTGCCCACGGTCGTCAAGATCCGCGAGCCTCGCCGGCCCGTCGACGAGGTGCAGGGCGTCTCCGGTTCGACCCGGCTGGAGGCCAAGCGGCAACGCCGCCGGGACGGCCGGGAGCAGCGGCGTACCCGGCCGCCGATCCTGAGCGAGTCGGAGTTCCTGGCCCGCCGGGAGGCGGTCGACCGGGTGATGACCGTCCGCCAGCGCGGCGACCGGACCCAGATCGCGGTGCTCGAGGACGGCGTGCTGGTCGAGCACTACGTCACCCGCAACTCGTCCAGCACCATGGCCGGCAACGTCTACCTGGGCAAGGTGCAGAACGTCCTGCCCAGCATGGAGGCGGCCTTCGTCGACATCGGGCGCGGTCGCAACGCCGTGCTGTACGCCGGCGAGGTCAACTGGGACACCACCGGCCTGGAGGGCCGAGCCCGCTCGATCGAGCATGCACTCAAGTCCGGCGACTCGGTGCTCGTACAGGTCACCAAGGACCCGATCGGGCACAAGGGCGCGCGGCTGACCAGCCACATCGCGCTCTCCGGTCGGCACCTGGTCTACGTGCCGAACGGCAACGCCTCCGGCATCAGCCGCAAGCTGCCGGACACCGAGCGCAAGCGGCTGCGGGACATCCTCAAGAAGCTGGTGCCGGACGGTGCCGGGGTGATCGTCCGGACCGCCGCCGAGGGCGCCAGCGAGGACGAACTGGCCCGGGACGTCAAGCGGCTCCAGGCGCAGTGGGAGGACATCCAGGCCAAGGCGGCCGAGGGTGGCGCCCCGGTGCTGCTCTACGAGGAGCCGGACCTGGTCATCCGGGTGGTCCGGGACCTGTTCAACGAGGATTTCCGCGAGCTGGTGATCGAGGGCGAGCAGGCGTACGACGTGGTCGAGTCGTACCTGTCGCACGTCTCGCCGGACCTGGTCGCCCGGCTGCGTCGGCACGTCGGCACCACCGACGTCTTCGCCGAGTACCGGATCGACGAGCAGATCCTCAAGGGGCTGGACCGCAAGGTCTTCCTTCCCTCCGGCGGCTCGCTGGTGATCGACCGGACCGAGGCGATGACCGTCATCGACGTCAACACCGGCAAGTACACCGGCTCCGGGGGCAACCTGGAGGAGACGGTCACCCGCAACAATCTGGAGGCGGCCGAGGAGATCGTGCGCCAGCTCCGGCTGCGCGATCTCGGCGGCATCGTCGTGATCGACTTCATCGACATGGTGCTGGAGTCGAACCGGGAGTTGGTGCTGCGCCGGCTCACCGAGTGCCTGGGCCGGGACCGCACCAAGCACCAGGTCACCGAGATCACCTCGCTGGGTCTGGTGCAGATGACCCGCAAGCGGATCGGCGCGGGCCTGCTGGAGGCGTTCAGCGAGACCTGCGAGTGCTGCAAGGGCCGGGGTGTCATCATCCACACCGAGCCGGTGCCGGAGAAGCCGCGAGGCGGCAACGCGGGGGAGAAGGTCAAGGCGGTCGCCTCGGCCGTCACCACCCCGGCCGCTGAGGAGCGCGGCGGGGCCCGGCGCCGGGGCCGCAAGGCCACGTCGGAGAAGACCGTCGCCGAGGTGACCGACGCCCAGGCGGACGCCGACTACCACGACACGATGGGCTACGACCTGTCCCGGTACGAGACCGAGACGCCGGCCGCCCCGGCGGTCGCCGACAGCCAGGAGGGCGACTCGGCCCGGCTGGCCGCGGCGGACGACCCGGACGCGATCGGCGACGGCGAGGCCGAGGAGGAGGGCGGCTTCGGCCGCCGGCGTTCCCGGCGCGGCGCTCGGCGGCGTACCCGGCCGTGAGCCGTTGACCAGTACGCGTTCGACAGGGCCCCTTCCCCGGCGACAGAGCCGGCGGGAGGGGCCCTGCCGTTCCGCCGGCCCCGACCGCGACCCTCTGCGCGGTGGGCTTCACCGCACCGGCCCACCGCCTCACCCCGGTCCCGGTGGTGCCTCGGCGCACTCTGTCCGGGCCTGACCGGCGGCCCGGTTTGGGGCGCGGGCCTGGTATGGCGTACGCTAACCTGCGGCGCACTTTGGTGTGCCGAGTTCCCGCGTGCCCGCGCCGCCGGTGTCACGGCTACCCGGCGAGTCGACGTGGGAACGACCGCCAGCAGCCTCAACGACAGGGAGTCCGCCTCCGATGTACGCGATCGTCAAGACCGGCGGCAAGCAGTACAAGGTCGCCGAGGGCGACGTGATCGAGGTCGAGAAGCTCGCCGGTGCCCCCGGCGATGCGGTGAAGCTCACCGCGGTGCTCCTCGTCGACGGTGACGACCTGGTGACCGACGTGGCGAAGCTTGCCCAGGTCTCGGTGTCGGGCGAGATCGCCGCGCACACCAAGGGCCCGAAGATCCGGATCCACAAGTTCAAGAACAAGACCGGCTACCACAAGCGCCAGGGTCACCGCCAGCCGCTGACCCAGGTCAAGGTGACCGGCATCTCCAGCGGGAAGTAGGTCGTCCTCCAATGGCTCACAAAAAGGGTGCGTCCAGCTCGCGTAACGGTCGCGACTCCGCGGCCCAGCGGCTCGGCGTGAAGCGCTTCGGTGGTCAGGTCGTCAACGCCGGCGAGATCATCCTCCGCCAGCGTGGCACCAAGTTCCACCCCGGTGACCTGGTTGGCCGCGGCGGTGACGACACGCTCTTCGCGTTGGCCGCCGGTGCGGTCCAGTTCGGCACCAGGCGCGGTCGCAAGACCGTCAGCATCGTGCCGCAGCAGTAGTTCGCAGGCGTTGCGGGCCGTGGACCTCGGGTCCCGGCCCGCTTCGCTTTTTCACGTGCGGGGCGTACCCCGCTGGAAGGATTGTCCGCGTGACGACGTTCGTTGACCGGGTCGTTCTGCACATGCAGGCCGGCGACGGCGGGCACGGCTGTGCCTCGATCCACCGGGAGAAGTTCAAGCCCTTCGGTGGTCCGGACGGCGGCAACGGCGGGCACGGCGGCAGCGTCTCGCTGGTGGTCGACCCGCAGGTGACCACGCTGCTCGACTTCCACTTCCGCCCGCACCTGAAGGCCGAGAACGGCAAGGGCGGCGCGGGCTCGAACCGGGACGGCGCCAACGGCCGGGACCTGGTGATCAAGGTACCGAACGGCACCGTGGTGCAGAGCCTCGATGGCGAGGTGCTGGCGGACCTCATCGGCACGGGCACGACCTTCGAGGCGGCCCGGGGCGGTCGGGGCGGCCGGGGCAACGCCTCGCTGGCCAACGCCCGGCGCAAGGCCCCCGGCTTCGCCGAGCTGGGTGAGCCCGGCGACCGGCTGGACGTGGTGCTGGAACTGAAGAGCGTCGCCGACGTCGGGCTGGTCGGCTTCCCGTCGGCCGGCAAGTCGTCGCTGATCTCGGTCATCTCCGCCGCCAAACCGAAGATCGCCGACTACCCGTTCACCACCCTGGTGCCGAACCTGGGCGTGGTCCGGGTGGACAACCACACCTTCACCGTGGCCGACGTACCGGGGCTGATCCCGGGTGCGGCGACCGGCAGGGGGCTCGGGCTGGAGTTCCTCCGCCACGTCGAGCGCTGCGCCGTGCTGGTGCACGTGATCGACACCGCCACGCTGGAGCCGGGCCGGGACCCGCTGGCCGACATCGACACCATCGAGGCGGAGCTGACCGAGTACGGCGGGCTCGCCGACCGGCCGCGCCTGGTCGCGCTCAACAAGATCGACGTACCGGACGGGCGGGACCTCGCCGAGATCGTCCGGCCCGACCTGGCGGCGCGCGGCCTGCGGGTCTTCGAGGTGTCCACGGCCACCCGTGAGGGGCTCAAGGAGCTGACGTACGCGATGGCGGAGCTGGTCGAGCAGGCCCGCAGCGCGGCGCCGCCGGCCGAACCGACCCGGATCGTGATCCGCCCGAAGGCGGTCGACGACGTCGGCTTCACCATCGAGGCGGAGGAGGACGGCTCGTACACCGTCCGGGGCGCCCGCCCGGAGCGCTGGGTCCGGCAGACCAACTTCGACAACGACGAGGCGGTGGGCTACCTGGCCGACCGGCTGGCCCGGCTGGGCGTCGAGGAGAAGCTGGCCAAGGCCGGTGCCCAGGCCGGCGACCTGGTCCGCATCGCCGACCGCGAGTTCGACTGGCAGCCCACCCTCTACGCCGGTGTCGACTTCATCCCGGGCAGCCGGGGCACCGACGTCCGGTTGGAGGAGAAGCTGACCCGCGCCACGGCCGCCGAGCGGCTGGCCGCCCGCAAGGCCCGCCGGCAGCGCCCCGCAGACGAGATTGAGGCTGCGGCGCAGGCCGCGGACGACGACGAGGACTGGGAATAGTCCCCTTCCGTCCGTGATCGGGATGTTGGCCGGACACCTCCGCGAAACGTCGAAGCCTGACGCCGGGCGCCCCGGCCGCGCGCCGCGGCCGGGTCAGGCGCCGGTCTCGGCGTGCGCGGCGGTGAGCGGCGGTGTGCCGCAAGCGACGCGGATGACGGCGGCAGGTGAGGGTCATTCGAGCGGGCTGTCCAGCCGCCCGCCGGTGCCAACCTTGGGGGACAGCAGCAGCCCCAGGGCGAGCATGCCGAAGCCGAGGAAGAGGTGCAGCCAGTTGTCGGCGTCGTTGAACGGCCAGATGTTCGCCGTGCCCTCCGGCCCGGTGGCGAAGCCCCACAGCCAGATCGCGAGGTAGAAGGCACCGCCGCCGGCCATGAACAGCCGGGCGCCGCCCACCCTGCTGGCCAGCCCCAGCCCGATCAGGCCGAAGACCAGGTGCAGCAGGTTGTGCAGGATCGAAACCTGGAACAGGGTGAACAGCTTCGCCTTGGAGTGGTGGCCGGCGAACGCCAGCTCGCCGGAGTGCGTGGTGGCGCCGGGGAGGAAGCCGAGCACGCCGATCAGCACGAAGACGACCGCCACCGCGAGGGCGACCATCTGGATCGCCGGCCGGGATCGCGCACGTCCGCGCACGTCACGTGCCATCGCTGTCACCTCCGTGGATCAGCCGTCACCCGCGCCAGCAGACCCTCCATTCTGTGATCGGAGCGGGGCGCCCCCGCAGAGAAATGAGGAATCAGGCACGGGGACCGGGCGGCCGGCGCGGCGATTCTCCCGGTCGGGGCGCGACCCGGCGGCCCCGGCTGGCGGCGTCCGATGGGCCGTGGCGTGGAGCTCGCGGCGGAACGCCGGGACGGCTTCCAGAGGTGCCCGTATTCTCACTGAATTAGGCCGGTATGTCGTTTCAGCCGTTCCCTGCCGGGTAGCGCTGCGGATGCGGGGCGGTCCAAGGTCCGGGCGCCCCGGGTGGAGGAGACGTGATGACCAGCAACGGAACGAGGTGGGCGCTGGCCGGCGCCGCGACGGTGACCGCGCTCGGGATCGGCCGGGCGGTGGCCCGGCGCCGGCATCGGCACCAGCCCGAGCGGGAGGGCGGCTGGTACGTGGTCCACCGGGGGATCACGGTGGCCCGACCGATGGACGCGGTGATCGGCTTCTGGACCGACCGGGAACGGCTGGACCGGGCGCTCGCCGAGTGGGCGACCCTGGAGCAGCTCGACGACAACCGGTGGCGCTGCGTGGCCAGCGACCCGGCCGGCGGCGGCACCGAGTGGCGCGCGGAACTCACCGTCGACGGTCCAGGCCGGCTGAGCTGGCGGGTCACCGACGGGCCGGTGGCCCAGCGGGGCCGGATCGAGCTGGTCCCCGCCCCGCAGGACCGGGGCACCGAGATCCGCGCCGAGCTGCGTTGGCGGTCCGGGCTGGTACGCCGGGCGCTCGGGCTGACCGGCGGGCACGACCCGGACCTGGCGCTGCGCGGCACGCTGCGCCGGATCAAGTCGCTGATCGAGACCGGCCAGGTGCTCAACACCCGCCACGACCCCTCGGGGCGCAGCCCGAAGCAGGAACAGGCGATGGACAAGGTGCGCGAGCGGCTGACCGTGGGAGGCCGGCCGTGAGGGCGTTGTGCTGGGAGGGCGTCGGCCAGCTGGCCGTACGCGATGTGCCGGAGCCGACGGTCCGCGCCGCGGGCGACATCATCGTCAAGGTCCGGGCCAGCAGCGTCTGCGGCTCCGACCTGCACCTGATCAACGGGCACCTGCCGGCGATGCGCGAAGGGGACATCCTCGGTCACGAGTTCATGGGCGAGGTGGTGGCGACCGGCCGCGACGTACGCCGGATCAAGGTCGGTGACCGGGTGGTCGTCGGCGCGGTGGTGGCCTGCGGCGCCTGCTGGTACTGCCGCACCGAGCAGTACTCGCTCTGCGACAACTCCAACCCGCAGCCGGTCTTCACCGAGAAGCTGTGGGGGCACTCGCCGGCCGGCATCCTCGGCTACTCGCACGCGGCCGGCGGCTACGCCGGAAGCCACGCCGAGTACATGCGGGTGCCGTTCGGCGACGTCGGGGCGTTCACCGTCCCCGACGGGGTGCCGGACGACTCGGTGGTCTTCGCCTCCGACGCCATGCCCACCGGCTGGATGGCGGCCGACTTCTGCGGGCTCAAGGGCGGCGAGGTGGTCGCCGTCTGGGGCGCCGGCGCGGTGGGACAGATGGCCGCCCGGGCCGCCCAGATCCTCGGTGCAGAACGGGTCATCGTCATCGACCGGCTGCCGGAGCGGCTAGCCGTCGCCGCCGACCGGCTCGGCGTCGAGACGGTCGACTACGCGGAGACCGACGTGCTGGAGGCGCTGCGCGAGCTGACCGCCGGCCGCGGACCGGACGCCTGCATCGAGGCGGTCGGCATGGAGTCGCACGACGTCGGGCCGGCCTACGCGTACGACAAGGCGAAGCAGACGGTCCGGCTCACCACCGACCGGCCGACCTCGGTGCGGCAGGCGATCATGGCGTGCCGCAAGGGCGGCACGGTGAGCATCATCGGGGTGTACGCGGGCCTGGTCGACAAGTTCCCGCTCGGCGCCGCCATGAACAAGGCGCTGGTGCTGCGGATGGGGCAGATGCACGCCCAGCGCTACATCCCGATGCTGCTGGACCGGATCGCCATCGGCGAGATCGACCCGGGTTATCTGGCTACCCACCCGATGCCGCTCACCGACGGCGTCCGCGGCTACGAGATCTTCCAGAAGAAGGAGGACGGCTGCCTGCGTACGATCCTGCACCCGCAGCCGGGATGGTGACCGGCGGGATCAGTCGCTTCGGCGTATCCCGTCGATGACGAGCCCGCTGGCCGGCTGGGCGGGCACCCGGCTCAGGTCGAGCGCCAGATCCTGCGGCGGGACGCGGTAGCTCATCGCGCAGGTGAGGTTGGTGACCGCTCGCTTCATCAGCTCGATGGTGAGCCACTCGCCGGGGCAGCGGTGGCCGGTGAGGTGGTCGCCGCCGCCCTGCGGGATCAGGCTGAACGGGTCGCCCCGCCAGCCGGTGAACCGCTCCGGCCGGAACCGTTCCGGCTCCGGCCACAGCTGCGGGTGGTGGTTGGTGGCGTACAGGCCGAGCAGCACCCGGCGGCCCTGCGGGAAGTGGTGTCCCTGCCACTCGAAGGGGCGGCGTACCCGGGCCGCCGACATCGGGAAGAAGGGGTAGTAGCGGCGTACCTCCTGCACGAAGCTCTCGGTGGCCGCGTCGTCGCCGCGGACCCGGTCGCGCCACCGCGGATGGTCGTGCAGGGCCAGCGCCGCGAACATCACGAAGCGATCGACCGCCACCGTCGGGCGGATGACGTTCAGCAGCTCCACCGCCGCGATCCGGCGGGGTAGCAGCCGCCCCTGCTCGTCCCGGTGGTCGGCGACCACCCGCAGGGCGCTGCCCTCCGGCGCGGGCAGGCGGCCCGTCCGGGCCCGTTCGATCAGGTCGCCGATCCAGTGTTCGGCCCGGCGGCGGCCGAGCAGCCCTCGCCAGTGCCGGGGACCGACCGCAGCCGGGGCCTCGATCGTCGCGTGCAGGTCGGCGGTGCGGCGGGCCACGTCGCCGTCGGCCAGCGGCACCCCCGCCCAGGCACAGACCGCGCGGGTCAGCATCCGGCCGGCCTCCTCGCAGAGCGCCACCGGGCCGGCCTCCGTCCAGGCCGGGATCCGGGCCCGCCACTCGTCCTCGAAGAGCTGCCCGAGGTGGCGGACCGCGGTGGCCGTCATGATCGACATGAACATCGCCTTGCGGGCCCGGTGCGCCGCGCCGTCGAGCCCCTGCACCCCGCCGACCCCGGTGAGGGTGCGCTGCCCGCGCGTCGGCAAGGCGCCGTGCCGGACGAACCGGTCGGTGTCGTAGAACAGCTTCGCGGCCGGGCGACCGCGCAGGAAGATGGTCGGCTCCAGCATCAGCCGGGTCTGGAAGATGTCGCTGCCGTACCGGTCGCAGCGGTCGCCGACGAACCGGTACCCCTCCCTGAGCAAGGCCAGCGTGCTGTCCGGGCTGCGGTCGGTGGGGATGCTGGTCATCTGCTGCTCCTGGCGCGGTTCGGCGACAGGTGCCGTCTACCCGAGTCGGGGGTGGTGAATCCCGCCCGTTCGGGTTGGCGTAGCACCTGCGGCAAGGCCGGCGGAGGGGCCAGCGGAGAGCACCCGAGCTGGCCCCTCCCAGGGCGCGGAAAAGTTGGTTCGCTGAGTCCGGGACCGGCGGTGGACCGGGTCGAGGATCCGCCGGCGCGGCGCCGGCGGCGTCACGGGCTGACGGGGAGGAATGGATGCGCGACAACAGGGCGACGCACTGGCTGGCAGCGGCGGGCGGCGACCGGGCCGAACGTGCGCCCCGGCGACCGCGAGGATCGGCTGATCGCACCGCCCCGGCGGTCCGCGCCCCGGCCGCTCCGGTTCTTCACCGTGCACCTCGGCTTCGAGGCGGCTGACGTGTCCGCCGCCCGGGAGCTGGCCGTCGCGTACGCCGAGGCGCTGAGCCTGCTCCGTCCGGAGCTGGCGCTCGGCGCGGCGGCCCTCTCCCCGGCCGACGCCTGGCACCGGGCCGAGCGGCTTTTCTGCGGGGCGGTCGGGCCCGACGGCGAACGCTGCGCCGACGTGGCCGGCCACCCCGGCTTCCACTACGCGCCCGGCCCGGGCGGTCTCGGCTGGGGCGACGGTGACTGAGCGCCGCGGCTCAGTCCAGGTCGAACTCGCCGTCCTGGGCGCCCGCGACGAACGCGTCCCACTCGGCCTGGGTGAAGACCAGCACCGGCCCGTCCGGCTCGGCCGAGTTGCGCATCCCGATCAGGTCGCCGACGAAGGCCACCTCGACCGCGCTCTCGGAGGTGTCACCCTCGGCCCGCTGCCAGACCGCCCGAGAGAGGTCGAAGTCGCCCTTGGGGTGCTGACCCATCGTTGTTCCTCCATCGCACGTGTCACCGGGGCATCCGTCCGGATCCCCATCGGGCAGGATAAGCGGATGCCGAGCCTGACCCGTGTAGAGGCGACCGCGCGTGGCGCGTTGATTGTCGTCGAGTCCTATCAGGTGGACCTCGACCTGACCGGCGACGGCGAGCGGTTCCGCTCCACCGTCACCATCCGGTTCCGGGCGGCCCCCGGCGCCGAGACCTTCGCCGAGGTCAAACCCGTGCGGCTGGTCGAGGTACGCCTCAACGACCGGGACCTCGACCCCGCCGTCCTCGACGACAACCGGCTGCCGCTGACCGGCCTGGCCGAGGCGAACACGTTGACCGTCAGTGCCGAGATGGCCTATTCCAACACCGGCGAGGGCCTGCACCGCTTCGTCGACCCGGCCGACGGTGCGACATACCTCTACGCCATGTCCTTCCTCGACGAGGTGCAGCGCATCTTCGCCGCGTTCGACCAGCCCGACCTCAAGGCCCCGGTGACCCTCTCGGTCACCGCGCCGCCACAGTGGACGGTCGCGGCCAACGGGCAGCTCGCCGACAGGCCGGCGCCCGGGCGCTGGGAGTTCGCCCCCACCGCGCCCCTGGCCACCTATTTCTTCACGTTGATCGCCGGCCCCTGGCACGTCCGGCACGACGAGCACGACGGCATCCCGCTCGGCGTCTACTGCCGGCGCTCGCTGGCCGAGCACCTGGACGCGGACGCCGAGGAGATCTTTGCCGTCACCCGGCAGTGCCTCGACCGGTTCCACCAGCTCTTCGCCGAGCGCTACCCGTTCGGCAAGTACGACCAGGCGTTCGTGCCCGAGTTCAACGCCGGCGCGATGGAGAACCCGGGCCTGGTCACCCTGCGCGACGACTACGTCTTCCGCTCCGCCGTCACCGACACCCAGCGGGAGCTGCGGGCCACCACCATCGCCCACGAGATGGCGCATATGTGGTTCGGCGACCTGGTGACCATGCGCTGGTGGGACGACCTGTGGCTCAACGAGTCCTTCGCCGAGTACCTGGGCACCCGGGTCACCGCCGAGGCCACCCGCTTCGACCAGGCGTGGACCACGTTCGCGATGCGCCGCAAGGCCTGGGGTTACGCGGCCGACCAGCGCCCCTCCACCCACCCGGTGGCCCCCGAGGTTGTGGCCGACGCGGCACAGGCGCTGCTCAACTTCGACGGCATCTCGTACGCCAAGGGCGCCAGCGTGCTGCGCCAGCTCGTCGCCTGGGCCGGCGACGACGCCTTCCTCGCCGGCCTGAACGCGCACTTCGCCAAGCACCGGTTCGGCAACGCCACCCTCGCCGACCTCCTCGACAGCCTGAGCACCGCGAGCGGGCGGGACCTGGCCGACTGGGCCGAGCGCTGGCTGCGCCGCAGCCAGGTCAACACGCTGCGGATGGAGACCGCGGTGGACTCCGACGGCCGGTGGACCGAGGTGGCGGTGGTGCAGACCGCGCCGGCGGCGTACCCGGTGCTGCGCCCGCACCGCATCGGCGTGGCCCGGTACGCCGCCGACGCCCCGGTGCAGCGTTTCGAGGTCGACCTCGACCCGGACGCCGACCAGGGCCGCACCGAGTTGACCGAGCTGATCGGGCAGCCCGCCACCGGCCTGCTGCTGCCCAACGCCGGTGACCTCACCTTCGCCAAGACCCGGCTCGACCCGGCCTCCGCGGACGCGGTGCCGATGCTGCTTCCCGGGCTGGACGATCCGCTGGCCCGGGCGCTGCTCTGGGGCGAGGCCCTGGACGCCGCCACCGACGGCGAGCGTCCGGTGGCCGCGCTGGTCGGGCTCGTCGCGGCGGCCCTGCCGGCGGAGACCGAGGTGATCATCGCCGAGAACGTGCTCACCCTCAGCCGCGACCTGGTCGACCGCTACCTGGACCCGCTGGCGCGGGACGCGGCCCTGCTCCGGATCGCCGGGGCCTGCGCCGCGCTGCTGGCCGACGCGCCGGCCGGCGGCTCGCTGCAACTCGCCGCGGCCCGGGGCCTGATCGGCGCCACCACCGACACCGGGCTGCTCGCCGGTTGGCTGGCCGGCAAGGACGTCCCGGCGGGGCTCGCGGTCGACGCCGAGCTGCGGTGGGCGCTGCTGCACCGGCTGGTGGTGCTCGGCGCGGCCGGCGAGCCGGAGATCGCCGCCGAGGCGGCCGCCGACCGCAGCGCCACCGGCGCCGAGCGGGCCGCGCGCTGCCGGGCCGCGCTGCCCGACGCCGACGCCAAGCGGGCCGCGTGGGAGATCGTCATCCACAACACCGCGCTCTCCAACCGTCTGGTGGAGGCGACCGCGGAGGGCTTCTGGCAACCGGAGCAGGCCGAGCTGACCGCCGGCTACGTCGAGCGGTACTTCGCCGACATGCCGGCGGCGGCGCGACTGCGTACCCCCTGGACGGCCAACCGCGTCGCCTGGTTGGCGTTCCCTCGATACGCCGTGACGCAACGCACCCGGGAGCTGGCCGCGGCGCTGCTGGCGCGCGACGACCTCGCGCCCGGCCTCAGGCGAGAGGTGACCGACCGCGACGACGACCTGCGTCGCGCCCTCGTCGGCCGGGCGGCGGTGGCCGTCGCCGGCGCCTGACCTGCCGTCTCGTGATCGGCCGTGGGTGGCGCACCCGGCGCCACCCACGGTGCGGGTTCAACGTGCGGCCGGGGCCGCCGTCACGGGGGCGTCCCAATCGATGATGTACCGCTGCTCGGGGCCGAGCGTCTTCTCCGGGTTCATCGCGATCCGGATCAGCAGCGGCATCAGCACCGGCATCAGCGCCCGGGCCACCGGGCCCGGGGCCTTCGTGCGATTGACCTTCGCCGCCCGGGCGGCGATCCCTTCCACCCGATCGCGCCGCAGGTGCTCGTAGGTGGCGAACGCGGACGGGGCGCCGGGCAGGTCGCGCAGGCAGCGAGCGAGTTGCACGGCGCTCTCGATGGCCAGCGAGGCGCCCTGGCCGGAGCTGTTCGACGGCGCGTGTGCCGCGTCGCCGACCAGCACCATCCGCCGGCGGTGCCAGTGCCGGACCGGCGGCATGATGTGCAGTGAGCCGACCATCTGCAGTTCGTCCTCGCGGCTGGTGCGCAGCAGGGCGGCACCCGGGTCGTCGTCGGCGTACGCGGCCCGCAGCGTCCGCAGCCAGTCGGCCGCCGGCACCGCCTGCGCCTCGGTGAGGCTCATCGGCCGCTCATGCGGCAGGTTGACGCCCCACCGGGTGCCGCCGCCCGGCTCCGGCCAGTAGAGGTAGTAGCCACCCCGGCCGAAGGCGAAGGTCATGGTGCCCGGTTCCGCCTCGACCTCGTGCCGGGCCACCGCCTCGAAGCCGAGCAGCCCGGTGAACTTCGGTCCGGCGGCGTCCGGGTCGATCAGGGTGCGCACCGTCGACCGGATGCCGTCGGCGCCGATCAGGACGTCGGCCGTGGCGGTGCTGCCGTCGGCGAACCGGGCGGTGACCCCGTCGCCCGTCTCCCGTACGTCGACCAGGCGCTTGCCGTACTCGACCACCACCCCCGCCGCGCGGGCGCGGTCGTGCAGCACGCGGTGCAGCTCGTTGCGGTGCACCACCTGCAACGGCGGCACGCCAGCCAGGCCGGGCAGGTCGATGCGCCGGCGGCCCACCGCCATCACCGTCCGGGCGATCGGGGTGGCGATCGCGGTGACCGCCTGGTCCGCGTCGACGGTGCGCAGCGCCGCGACGCCGTTGGGCGCGAGCGCGAGCGTGCCGCCGATGCCGTCGGTGTTGCTCGGGTACGCCTCGTACACGGTGGCGGTGATGCCCGCCCGGTGCAGTGCCAACGCGGTCACCGGGCCGGCGACCCCGCCGCCGATCACGATCGCTGTCTTCACTCTGCTCACGGTTCCCTCCCAGGGATCGTCGGTTGTCGTGCGGACGAACCGACCTGGAGGGAGCCCGGCTATCCTCGTGGTTGCCGCTTCGGGCCGGGCGCCTCCGGGTGTCGGTTCGAGGTTGGGCCTGCGTCATGAGGCTCGGGTAAGGCCTCATGACGTCCGGCCCTTAAGGGCCCCGGCCTGGTGTTGGCGCACCGTGCCGGGGCCGCTCATCAGGGTGCGGCGTCGCTCCTCTCCCCGGGCCCGCCCGGCTCCGCCGGAAGCGCGCCGGTTTCGTGGAAGGCCCGCCACTGGTCCATGCCCGGGTAGCTGCCCGAGGTGAGTTCGGCCAGCAGGGCGCGGATCCAGGCCACCTCCGCCTCGCGGATGGCCAGGTCGTACTCCGACTCGACCAGGAACAGCCGCGGCAGGGTGCGCAGGTGCTCCGCGAGCGTGGCGCGTTCGGCCCGGAGCTCCTCCTCCAGCAGCTCCAGCCGCCGGCGCAGGAGGGCCGTCGCCTCGTCGGGGTGCAGCGCGGCGAGCACCGACAGGCCGGCCCGGAAGCGGGACTGTTCGGCGACCGGGGTCGAGACCAGCTCGCGGGTCCAGTCGACCAGCTCGGCGCGACCGGAGTCGGTGATGCGGTAGACGGTGCGCTCGGGGCGTCGGCCCTCGCGGACGCTCTCCACGGCCGCGATCAGTCCGTGCCGTTCCATGTTGCGGACGACCGTGTAGAAGGACCCCCACTTGATGCCCATGTCCTGGTCCTTGCCCCAACCCCGGAGCGTGGTGGCGATCTCGTACGGGTGCATCGGCCGCTGGACGAGGACGGACAGCACGGCCAGGGCCAGCAGGTTGTCGATCTTCCGCCGCTTCGCCATGTTGCCGCCATCCTTACTCGCTTCCGAGTACTCGTCTACGAGTATATGCGCGCTCGGCCGATCGAGGAAGCCCGTACCGGAACCCGTCTCGCGGCGCGGACGCCGATCAGGGTCGAAGCCGCCGGTACGCGAGGCGGGCCTACGATCGCTGGGTGGAGGAAGACATCCGGCGGGTCGGGATCATGGGCGGCACCTTCGACCCGATCCACCACGGGCACCTGGTGGCGGCCAGCGAGGTGGCGGACCGGTTCGGCCTGGACGAGGTCGTCTTCGTCCCCACCGGCCAGCCCTGGCAGAAGGCGGACGAGCCGGTCAGCTCGGCCGAGGACCGCTACCTCATGACGGTGATCGCCACCGCCTCCAACCCGCGTTTCCAGGTGAGCCGGGTCGACATCGACCGCGGCGGCCCCACCTACACCGTCGACACCCTGCGCGACCTGCACGCCGAGTACGGCCCGAAGGTGCAGCTCTTCTTCATCACCGGCGCGGACGCCCTGGAACGCATCCTGTCCTGGAGGGAAGTGGACCGGATGTTCGAGCTGGCCCACTTCATCGGGGTGACCCGCCCCGGCTTCGAGCTGTCCGACAAGCACCTTCCCGCGGACACGGTCAGCCTGGTGCAGGTCCCGGCGATGGCGATCTCCTCGACCGACTGCCGGGCACGGGTCTCGCGGGGCGAGCCGATCTGGTACCTGGTACCGGACGGTGTGGTGCAGTACATCGCCAAGCGGCGTCTGTACCAGCAGTGAGTACGCCGGAAGTGTGAGCGTTTGCCCGCATAATCGACCAGAACTGACAGGTCGTCGCACCGCCGGGTGTGAGAGGCTTGGAGGGTCGCACGGTTGATCGAAGGAGAATGGTGACAGTTTCCGAACGCGCACACGAGCTGGCGATGGCCGCCGCCCAGGCCGCGGCCGACAAGAAGGCGCAGGACATCGTCATCATCGACGTGGGCGACCAGCTCGCCATCACCGACGCGTTCCTGCTGGCCGCCGCTCCGAACGAGCGCCAGGTGCTCGCCATCGTCGACGCCATCGAGGAGCGCCTGCTGGAGCTGCCGGAGAAGGCCAAGCCCGTCCGGCGCGAAGGCGAGCGGGGCGGCCGGTGGGTGCTGCTCGACTACGTCGACATCGTGGTGCACGTGCAGCACACCGAGGAGCGCGAGTTCTACGCCCTGGACCGGCTCTGGAAGGACTGCCCGCAGATCCCGTTCGAGAACCGCGACCTGGCCGACTCCACCGCCGGCACCGCCAGCGCGGAATGACCCGCCTGATCATCTGGCGGCACGGCAACACCGACTGGAACGCCGCCAACCGGGTCCAGGGGCAGAGCGACGTACCGCTGAACGACCTCGGTCGCGAGCAGGCCCACGCCGCCGCGCCCGTGCTGGCCGCGCTGCGACCGGACGCCATCGTCGCCAGCGACCTGCGCCGGGCCGCCGACACCGCCGCCGCCCTCGCCGCGCTGACCGGGCTGCCGGTACGCACCGACGCCCGGTTGCGGGAACGCCACTTCGGCCAGTGGCAGGGCCTAGCCCTCACCGAGGTCGCCGAGCGCTTCCCGGACGAGTACGCCCGCTGGCGCGCCGGCGACCCCGACCCAGGCGCCGGCATCGAGACCCTCGACGACCTGGGCAAGCGGCTGGGCGCCGCGTTCCAGGACGCGGCCGACCTGGCCGTCGGCGGCACCGTCGTGGTGACCACGCACGGCGCCGGCGCCCGGCAGGGCGTCGGCCACCTGCTCGGCTGGGACCACGCCGTGATGCGCAGCGTCGGTTCGCTGGCCAACTGCCACTGGAGCGAGCTGCGCAACAACGACGTCCGGGGCTGGCACCTGCGCGCGCACAACGTCGGGCTCATCACCCAGCCGGCGCTGACCGACGCGGTCTGAGTCCGCCGGCCCGGGCACGCCGGGCCGACATCGGCTAGCGTGCCGGGCATGCCCGTCGCGGTTGTCACCGACTCCACCGCCTATCTCCCGCCTGAGCTGGTGCGCGCGCACCAGCTCACCGTCGTCCCGCTCACCGTGGTGCTCGACGGCGTGGAGGGGCTGGAAGGGGTCGAGGTCTTCCCCGAGGACGCCACCCGGGCACTGCGCGGCCGGCGGGTCGCGGCGAGCACCTCCCGGCCCGCCCCGGAACAGTTCGCGCAGGTCTACCGCGAGCTGCTCGCCGGCGGCGCCGACGGGGTGGTCTCGGTGCACCTGTCGGCCAAACTCTCCGGCACGGTGGAGGCGGCCCGGCTGGCCGCCGCCGAGGTCGGCGACCCGGTCACCGTGGTCGACAGCCGCTCCACCGGGATGGGCCTGGGCTTCCCGGTGCTCGCCGCCGCCGCGGCCGCCGCCGGGGGCACGGACCTTTCCGGGGTACGCCAGGCGGCGGTCGACGCGATCGCCCGGACCACCATCTTCTTCTACGTGGACACCCTGGAGTTCCTCCGCCGGGGTGGCCGGATCAACGCGGCCGAGGCGCTGCTCGGCACCGCCCTGTCGGTGAAGCCGATCCTGCACATGCCCGACGGCGCCATCGTGGTGCGGGACAAGGTGCGTACCGCCGGTCGGGGGCTGGCGCGCCTGGTCGACCTGGCCGTCGAGGCGGCCGGCGACGCCGAGGTGGACCTGGCCGTGCATCACCTCGCCGCACCGGAGCGCGCCGAGCAGCTGGTGACGGCGCTGGCCGAGCGGCTCGGCGACCGCCTGCACGACACGTACGTCACCGAAGCCGGGGCGGTGGTGGCGGCGCACGCCGGGCCGGGGCTCGCCTGCGTGGTGATCCACCGCCGAGCGGGATGACGGCTGTGTCGTACCTGGTGACCGGGAGGGGGCCGGGGGCGTTGACCGGTTCCATCGCCGCCCTCGCCTGATAGCACACCACTGCATGATCAGGCGCTCGTCCACAGGGAGGCTCTCCATCCACAGGACGACCATCCGGACCTGAGCGCCATCCCTGGTCGGGCCTAGCCTCGCGCCGTGTCAGACGACGAGGAGAGCGTGGTGCGACGGCGGCTGTTCCGGCTGTTCGACCGGGACGCCCGCCGAGAGCCGGACTGGCCGACCTTCGATCTGGTCCCGGCAACGCGGCGGCGCGAGGCGGGACCGCCTTCCGCGCCGGTGGAATCGGACGCGCCGACGCCGCCTGCGGCCGGGCTCGCCGGTGCCGCCCTCGCACAGGAGCCCGAGCAGGAGTCGCCGCGCACTGGCCGGCTCTCCCGGCTGCCCGGGCCGGGCGCCTTCGATCCCGGCCGACGAGGGGTTCGGGCGCTGGTCGTCGTCGCCGTCGTCGTGGTGCTGGTCGCCGGGATCTGGGCCTGGCGGTCCCGGCCGCGGGCCGAGCCGGTCCGGCCGGTCGCGACGGTCGCCGCACCCGACGAGACGCAGCGGTCCCCGGTCGCACCGTCCGGAGCGAGCGGCGAGGTGGTGGTCGCCGTCGCCGGCAAGGTACGCCGTCCCGGGCTGGTCCGGCTGTCGGCCGGTGCCCGGGTTGGCGACGCCCTCGAGGCGGCCGGCGGCGCGCTGCCCGGGGTGGACGTGGCCCTGCTCAACCCGGCCCGAAAGGTCACCGACGGTGAGCTGATCCTGGTCGGCGTGGCCGCCCCGGCCGGCCAACCGGGCCAGCCCGGTCAGCCGGCGGGGAACCCGGCGGCCGGCGGCGGAGCGCCGGGCGGCCCGGTCAACCTGAACACGGCCACCCTGGCCGAGCTCGACGCGCTGCCCGGCGTCGGCCCGGTGCTCGCCCAGCGGATCCTCGAGCACCGCGAGCGCCACGGGGGGTTCCGGTCGGTTTCCGACCTACGCAAGGTCGACGGCATCGGCAACGCCCGGTACGAGGAGCTCAAGGACCTGGTGACCGTGTGAACGCCGCGACGGAGACCCACCCCCGCGAGGCACCCGATCTGCGGCTGGCCGGGTTGGCCGTGGCGGCCTGGCTCGCCGCCTTGGCCGGCCTGCACCAGAGCGCGGCGGCGATGGCCACGCTCGCCGCCGTCGCCGCCGGCCTGGCCACTGCGCTCGGCCTCCACCTGTGCGGTCTGTTGGGCCGGCCGGCCGCTCCCGTCCGCCGGTACGGCTGGATCGCCGTCGCCGTGCTGCTCGGGGTGGTCTGCGGGGCGGCCGCCACCGCCGCCCGGGTCGCCGTGCGCGACGCGGCGCCGGTGCGGGCGCTCGTCGACGAGCGGGCCCTGGTCACCGCCGAGCTGGTGGTCCGGGACGACCCGCGCCCGATCCGGGGTGCCGCCGGCCGGCCGAGCACCGTGCTCCTGCGCGCCGACCTGGTACGCCTCACCGACTCCGCCGGTCAGCGGGTGAACGGGACCGTGCGCGGCCTGGTGCTGGCGACCGATCCGGACTGGCGGGCGCTGCTGCCGGGGCAGCGGGCGACCGCCCGGGGACGGTTGTCGGCCCCGCGTGGCGGGGACCTGACCGCGGCGGTGCTCTCGGCGGACGGGCCGCCCACCCGGCACGGCGCACCCCCGTGGCCGCAGCGGGCCGCCGGCGTCCTACGCGCCGGGCTGCAACGCGCCTGCGAGCCGCTCCCCGACGAGCAGGGCGGCCTGCTGCCCGGCCTGGTGGTGGGGGACACCAGCCGACTGCCGCCGGCGGTGGAGGAGGATTTCCGGACCACCGGCATGACCCATCTGAACGCGGTGTCCGGCTCGAACGTAGCCATTGTGGTCGGCGCGGTGCTGCTGCTCGCCCGCTGGGCCCGGGCCGGTCCGTGGGCGCCGCCGTCCTCTGCGTAGTCGCCCTGGTCGGGTTCGTCATCCTGGTCCGGCCGTCCCCGAGCGTGGTCCGTGCCGCGGCGATGGGCGCGATCGGGCTGGCCGCGCTCGCCGCGGGGCGACCCCGGGCCGCGCTGCCCGCGCTCGCCGCCGCGGTGACCGTGCTGGTGCTGGTCGACCCGGACCTGGCCGGGGATCCCGGGTTCACGCTTTCCGTCTGCGCCACGGCCGGGCTGCTGCTGCTCGCCCCCGGGTGGCGTGACGCGCTGCGGCGCTGGGGCGTACCGGCGGGGTTGGCCGAGGCGCTGGCGGTGCCGGCCGCCGCCCAGCTCGCCTGCGGTCCGGTGATCGCCGGTCTCTCGGCGACGGTGAGCCTGGTGGCGGTGCCGGCGAACCTGCTGGTGGCGCCGGCGGTCGCGCCCGCCACCGTGCTGGGCGTCATCGCCGCCGTCGCTTCGCCGCTCTGGCCGGCGGGCGCGGAGTTCGCCGCCTGGCTGGCGAGCTGGCCGGCCTGGTGGCTGGTGGTCGTCGCCCGGCACGGGGCGCGGCTGCCCGCCGGGACGCTGCCCTGGCCGGGCGGGGTGACCGGCGCGTTGCTGCTGGCCGCCGTCAGCGTGGCGCTGCTGTTCGCCACCCGGCGTCGACTGCTCCGGCGGCTCGTCGCGGTCTGCGCGGTGGCGGTGGTGCTCGGTACGCTCCCCGTCCGGCTGCTGGCTCCTGGCTGGCCGCCACCCGGCTGGGTGATCGTGGCCTGCGCGGTGGGCCAGGGCGACGCGATCGTGCTGCCGGTCGCCGTCGGGCGGGCGGTGGTGGTGGACGCCGGCCCGGAGCCGGCTGGGGTCGACACCTGCCTGCGCCGGCTCGGCATACGCGAGGTGCCGCTGTTGGTGGTCAGCCACTTCCATGCCGACCACGTGGGCGGGATCGCCGGGGTGTTCCGTGGGCGGCGGGTGGCGGACGTGGTGATCCCGGAGTTGACCGAGCCGCCCTTCGGCGTGTCCCAGGTACGCGCCACCGCGCAGGCCGGTGCCGCCAGGTTGCGTGTCGTGCCGGTGGGCTGGGGCTGGCGGGCCGGGGGAGTGGAGTTGACCGTGCTCGGGCCGCCGTACGCGTTGCGGGGCAGCCGGTCGGATCCGAACAACAACTCGCTGGTGCTGGCGGCCACGGTGGCCGGAGTGCGGATCCTGCTGCCCGGCGACGCCGAGACGGAGGAGCAGCGGGCAGTGCTGGAGAGCCTGTCGCCCGGCGCGGTCCGGGCCGACGTGCTGAAGGTCGCCCACCACGGGTCCGCGTACCAGGATCCGGAGTTCCTGGCGGCGGTCCGGCCGGCCGTCGCCCTGGTGTCGGTGGGTGCCGGCAACGACTACGGGCACCCCAATCCTGGCCTGCTCGACCGACTGACCGTGGCCGGCGCGCGGGTGCTGCGGACCGACACGGACGGCGACATCGCGGCGGTACGCGACGGCCACGGCCTGGCGGTGGTGACCGGTGGCCTCCCCCTGGGGCGGCAACGGTGAGCGCGAGCGGAGCGGTGGGCCGGGAGCGATCGAGGCGGCTTGTTGGGATAGCGGGTGGATCGACTCAAATGTCTGGATTGGCGCGGAGTGCGGGCTGTGCCGTCACAGTCACCGATGAGCAGGCACGATCCGGCCTAAGGCCGTGCGAGTATGGGCGACGTGACCCCGGCCAGCCTGCCCCCTATTGTGCTTGTACTCGGCGACGAGGACCTGCTCGCCACGCGCGCGGTCAGCGAAGCCGTCGCCAGGGTCCGCAGCGTCGACCCGGACGTGGACGTCCGCGACTACCAGGCGGGTTCACTGATGGTGGGCGAGATCGCCGAGATGCTCAGCCCGTCACTGTTCGGTGGGCGTCGGCTGCTCGTGCTCCGATCCGGCCAGGACGCCCGCAAGGACCTGGTCACCGCGCTGCTGGCGTACGCAAGGAATCCGGACCCCGACGTGCAGCTGGTGGTGCTGCACCTCGGCGGCGCGAAGGGAAAGGCATTCGCGGACGGGCTGCGCGCGGCGGGCGCGACAGTGGTGCCGGCAGCGAAGCTCAAGGGGCACCGGGAGCGGGTCGCCTTCGTGCGGGACGAGATCCGCCGCAGCGGGGGGAAGTGCACCGAGGACGCGGCCGAGGCGCTGATCGCCGCGGTCGGCACCGACCTGCGGGAGCTGGCTGCCGCCTGCTCGCAGCTCGTCGCCGACACCGACGGGCGGATCGGGGCGGACACGGTGGCCCGCTACTACCGGGGCCGGGTGGAGGTGAGCGGCTTCACCGTCGCCGACGCGACCATGGTCGGCGACGTCCCCGCCGCCCTGGAGGCGCTGCGTTGGGCGCTGCACGTCGGCGTCGATCCGGTGCCGATCGCCGACGCGCTCGCCGACGGCGTGCGTACGGTGGCCCGGGTCGCGTCCGCCGGGCGGGGCAGCCCGTATCAGCTGGCCAGCAGTCTGGGCATGCCGGCGTGGAAGATCGAGCGGGCCCAGCGGCAGAGCCGGGGCTGGACCCCGGAGGGCCTGGTCGAGGCGATGCGGGCGGCCGCCGAGTGCAACGCGGCCGTCAAGGGCGGCTCCGACGACCGGGCGTACGCGCTGGAACGGGCGGTGTTCTCCGTCGCAGCGGCCCGGCAGGGCGGGGCCCGGTGACCCGACCAGCCCGGTCCTGGGCGACCGTGCCGACCGACGAGGAGCGGTATCGCCCGCTCTACGCCCGGGTGCTCGGGCTACGGTTCGTCAACCCGGGCGGGGTGCTCTGCTTCCTCTTCTTCGAGGGGGCGGTGGCGCTCGCCGCGCTGCTCGCCCTCGCCGAGCTGGTCAGCTGGTGGGCGGTGCTGGTCCTGCCAGCCGTGGTGTCGGCGATGGTGAAGCTCAACGACCTGGTCGCCGAGGCGGTGATCCGCACCGCGGCCCAGGTGCCGGAGCAGGAGCGGGACCGCTTCCGCCGGCAGATCGAGCCGGTGGTCGGCCGGGCTCGGGTGCCCGGTACCGCGCGCGCCCTGCCCGGCGCGGCCCCCACCGGCGGCCCGGCGTTGCGGGCGGCCCGCCCCGGCGATCCGGTCGTGGTGCCGGAGGCCGAGCGCGGGCCGGACCGGCGGGAGGGCCGGTTTCGCTGACGAACCCGCTGGTCGCGCCCATCGCCGCCCGGCCGGCGTACGCCTTGGTGGTCTGCCGCGCGCCCGGCGCCGGCTTGAAGTGTGTCGCCTGGCGGGAGACCTGAGTGTCAGATACCGCTGAGGCATCTTGATGCCTCAGCGGTACACCGCTCGCGGAGGTTGCCGTCCCAGGAGCCGGGCCGGAAAAGGGGCCGGCGCAGGCAGCGGCCCCGAACGCCGAACAGCGACCCCGGAACGCCGACAGCCGGAAGCCCCGGGGTTGTCCCCCGGGGCTTCCGGTCGGGTCTGAGCGCTCTCGTCAGGCCGAGAACGAGGCGACGCGCTGGGCGATCGCCGACTTCCGGTTGGCCGCCTGGTTGGCGTGGATGACGCCCTTGCTGGCAGCCTTGTCCAGCTTGCGGGTGGCGTCCCGCATCAGGGTGGTGGCCAGCTCGGTGTCGCCAGCCTCGGCAGCCTCGTTGAACTTCCGGATGGCGGTCTTCAGCGACGACTTGACCGACTTGTTACGCAGCCGGCGCTTCTCGTTCTGCCGGTTGCGCTTGATCTGGGACTTGATGTTCGCCACGCGACAGCCTCGTCTTGATAGCTCGGGTTGGTCTGCTTTCGCGCACGACGAGCATGCGTCACCGTCGCGCGAAGAGTCAGGCTACCAGGTCGGCCGGGACGAGCCAAAACGACTCAGGCCGGGACGGGCCACGACGGCTGAATCTGGGGCGAAGCCAAACGGCTCACGCCTGGCCCCGCCGGGCGGCCGGCCAAACGGCTCATGCCCGCCAAACGGCTCACGTCCAGCCCCGCCGGGCGGCCAGCCAGCCGAGCGCCTGCTCGCCGCTCCACCGCTGGTGCGCCCGGATGTGCGGGGAGGCGGTCGACGGCCCGGTGGCGGCGCTGGTCAGGAGGTACCCGGACAGCGCCGCGAGGGTGACGTCCAGCGCGTCGGCCGGGGCGCCGGCCGACGCCGGGTGGGTGGCGAAGGCCACATCCGCGTCCAGGCCGCTGGCGTATCCGGTGATCAGCAGGCCGGCCAGGTCGAACCAGGCCGGCCCGTGGCAGAGCCAGTTCCAGTCGCAGATGAATGCCTGGCCAGTCGGGCCGATCAGCAGGTTGTCCAGCCGCAGGTCGCAGTGGGCCAGCCCGCCGTGCTCGGCGTACCCGGGCAGCCGGGACTCCAGCGCGACCAGCTCGACCAGCGGGACCCACGGCGGCACGTCGGGCGCCGGCTCGCGGCCGGCGGCCACCTCGCCCCACCAGAGAATGTCGTCGCGGGCCAGGTCGGCGAGGCGGGGCAGCCCGAGCGCCACCAGGTCCGCCGGCGGGTCGGCGAGCGCGGCGGCCACCTCGGCGTACGCGGCGAGGGCGGCGTCCAGCTCGGCCGCGTCCCACGGCAGCCGGGGCGTCCGCCCGTCGATCGCATCCAGGGCGAGCGCGTACCAGCCGGCCTCGGTCAGCGCCCAGCGCGGCCGGGGGACCGGCAGGCCGGCGGGGAGCCGGGCCAGGATCGCCGCTTCCCGAAAGTACCAGTCGACCAGGTGCCGCTGCGTGTCCAGCGCCGCCGCCTTCACGAAGACCCGGTGGCCGTCGGGGCCGGTCAACACCGCGGCGAAGCCCCGGGTGAAGCCGGCACCGGCCGACCGGACCGCCACCGGCGGCCCGCCGAGCCGGGCCGCGAGCGCCTCCCGCAGCCCGTCCGGCAGCTCCGCCCAGGCGGGGCGGACCGCCGTCGCGTCGTACGGCACCGGGGGCAGGGAGATCGGGCGCACCGACCCATGCTCCCGCACCGGCGCCACGCCCGGCGCGCGGTCGGGTGCCGGCCCGCTCTGCCAGACTGGCCAGCCATGAGGACCGACGACTTCTGGCAGCTGATCGACCGGGCCCGCGCCGGCGCCGGGGGCGAGCCCGAAGCGGTCGCCGCCGGCGCGGTCGCCCTGCTCGCCGAGCGGGACCCGGCGGAGATCGTCGGGTACGCCCACCACCAGCAGCGGGTGCTCGCCGCTTCCTACCAGGTCGACCTCTGGGGTGCGGCGTACCTGATCAACGGGGGCGCTTCCGACGACGGCTTCGAGTACTTCCGGGGCTGGCTGATGACCCAGGGCCGGGCGGTCTTCGCTCGGGCCGTCGCCGACCCGGACTCGCTCGCCGAACTGCCGCAGGTCCGGGCCGCCGCGCTCAGCGGCGAGGAGTTCGAGTGCGAGGACATGCTGGCGGTGCCGTGGGAGGCGTACCGGAAGGCGACCGCGGCCGACCTGCCGGCGGAGCGCGACCCGGTGCCGGTGCCCGACCTGAACGAGTTCTGGGACTTCGACGACGAGGAGGAGGCCACCCGCCGCCTGCCCCGGCTCGCCGCCCTCTTCGCCGAGCCACCGGAGGAGTGACGGGGGAGGATCGGCCTCCCGGGCGACGTGGGAGCATAGAGGGGGCCGGCGTCGCGCCGGCCCGCTCACGTCAGCCGACCAGAACGGACCGCTGTGCCACCGACGCTCGATCCCGGCGCGAACGCTCCTGGTGCCACCGACCCGGCGCGCATCAGGAACTTCTGCATCATCGCCCACATCGACCACGGGAAATCGACCCTGGCCGACCGGATGTTGCAGCTCACCGGCGTGGTCGACCCCCGGCAGATGCGCGCCCAGTACCTCGACCGGATGGACATCGAGCGCGAGCGCGGCATCACCATCAAGAGCCAGGCCGTCCGTATGCCGTGGACCATCCGGGAGGGTGACCGGGCCGGCGAGACCGCCGTGCTCAACATGATCGACACCCCGGGCCACGTGGACTTCACGTACGAGGTGTCCCGGTCCCTCGCGGCCTGCGAGGGCGCGATCCTGCTGGTCGACGCCGCCCAGGGCATTGAGGCGCAGACCCTGGCCAACCTCTACCTGGCCCTCGAGAACGACCTGCACATCATCCCGGTGCTCAACAAGATCGACCTGCCGGCCGCCCAGCCCGAGAAGTACGCCGAGGAACTCGCCCACCTGATCGGTGGCGACCCGGCCGACTGCATCAGGGTCTCCGGCAAGACCGGTGAGGGCGTGCCGTACCTGCTGGACGAGATCGTCCGGCAGTTCGTGCCGCCGGTCGGCGAGGCCGACGCCCCGGCCCGCGCGATGATCTTCGACTCGGTGTACGACGTCTACCGGGGCGTGGTCACCTACGTCCGGGTGATCGACGGCCGGATCGAGGCCCGCGACCGGATCAAGATGATGTCCACCGGCGCCGTGCACGAGCTGCTGGAGATCGGCGTCATCTCGCCGGAGATGGTGAAGGCCGGCGCGCTCGGCGTCGGCGAGGTGGGCTACCTGATCACCGGTGTGAAGGACGTGCGCCAGTCCCGGGTGGGTGACACGGTCACCATCAACACCCGGCCGGCGACCGAGGCGCTGGGTGGCTACAAGGACCCGAAGCCGATGGTCTACTCGGGCCTCTACCCGATCGACGGGTCCGACTACCCCAACCTCCGTGAGGCGCTGGACAAGCTCAAGCTCAACGACGCGGCGCTGACGTACGAGCCGGAGACCTCGGGCGCGCTCGGCTTCGGCTTCCGCTGCGGCTTCCTCGGCCTGCTGCACCTGGAGATCATCCGGGAGCGGCTGGAGCGGGAGTTCAACCTCGACCTCATCTCCACCGCGCCGAACGTGGTCTACCGGGCCATCCAGGAGGACGGCGAGGAGATCGTGGTCACCAACCCGAGCGAGTACCCGACCGGCAAGATCGCCGAGGTGTACGAGCCGACGGTCCGGGCCACCGTGCTCACCCCGAACGACTACGTCGGCGCGGTGATGGAGCTGTGCCAGGGCCGCCGGGGCAGCCTGCTCGGCATGGACTACCTGTCCGCGGACCGGGTGGAGCTGCGCTACACCCTTCCGCTGGCCGAGATCATCTTCGACTTCTTCGACCAGCTGAAGAGCCGCACCAAGGGGTACGCCTCGCTGGACTACGAGCCCTCCGGCGAGCAGGCGTCCGAGCTGGTCAAGGTGGACATCCTGCTGCACGGTGAGCCGGTGGACGCGTTCAGCGCCATCGTGCACAAGGATAAGGCGTACAACTACGGCACGACGATCGCCGCGAAGCTGCGCAGCCTGATCCCGCGCCAGCAGTTCGAGGTGCCCATCCAGGCCGCCATCGGCAGCCGGGTGATCGCCCGGGAGACGATCCGCGCCATCCGCAAGGACGTGCTCGCCAAGTGCTACGGCGGTGACATCAGCCGTAAGCGCAAGCTGCTGGAGAAGCAGAAGGAAGGCAAGAAGCGGATGAAGATGGTCGGCCGGGTGGAGGTTCCCCAGGAGGCCTTCATCGCCGCGCTCTCCTCCGACTCGGGGGACGGCAAGCCCGCCGGCAAGAAGTAGACCCCTCGCCCGTACGCCGACGCGCGGCCGGCGTCCCGCCACGGTGATCCGTACCCCGGGTCCCCGGCGGGGCACCGGCCGTTCCGCGTACCCGGCGCCGGGTCCGCGCATCGACGGTCGGCATCGGCCCCGCAGACGAATCGGTTTGGGTCTTCGGCGGTTCGGGAACGTACCGATCACGACAGGAACCACACGGAACGTGTGAAAATTCTTGGGAGGAGACGACCATGACCGTCACGGGCATCATCAGCGCGCTGATCGTTGGTCTGATCGTCGGCGCTCTGGGCCGCCTGGTCGTTCCGGGCCGCCAGAGCATGCCCATCTGGCTGCACATGCTGATCGGCGTGGGCGCCGCGTTGCTCGGCACCGTGCTTGCCCGGGCCCTCGGCATCGCGACCGAGACCGCCGGTGTCAGCTGGATGGAGTTGCTGGTCCAGGTGCTGCTGGCCGCCGTCGCCGTCGCCCTGGTGGCCGGTGTGGGTGGTCGGCGCAGCGTCTCGCGCTACTGAGGCGCACCCCCGAAGCGCCGTCAGCGGGGCACCCGACCGCCAGGTCGGGTGCCCCGGCCGTCGGCGTCCCTTCTCAAAGGGCGCGAGGTCGGCGCGCGGTGGACCGGGTCGAGGTGGTGCCGGGCCAGGTCAGGTCGCGGCGAAGACCTCCGCCAGCACCTGCGTCGGGGCGGCCCGGCCGCCCTTCACCTTGGCCCAGGTACCGTGCTCTGCGGTCCACTCCAGATCACCGAAGCGGACCAGCTTCACGCCGCGGTCGTCGGCGTGCGAGACCAACCAGTGCGCGTACCGCCAGCCGTTGCGGCTGTCCGTCGCCGGGACGGTGAAGCCGGTGAGGTCGGTTGGCGCGGCCAGGTCGGGCAGGCCCCAGTCCAGGGCCAGGCTCTCCACCAGGGCCGCCGCCGCGGCCGGGCCACGTGCGGCGGGCGTCGGCCCGACCGTGCAGGCCACCGCGCCGGTGGCGTCGCCAAGCAGCGCACGGGTGAGCACCTCGGAGTCGGCCGCCCACTTCTCGTACGCCTCGGGGTAGGCCGACCGCTGCACCCGCTGGGCCGCGTCGGTGACCCGCATCTTCTCCCAGCCGTTGACCTTCGTCAGCGTGGCATAGAACTTGTTCGCCGCGTAGCGCGGGTCCTGGACCTGCTCGGGGGTGCCCCAGCCCTGGCTCGGGCGCTGCTGGAACAGGCCCAGCGAGTCCCGGTCGCCGTGCGCGATGTTGCGCAGGTGCGACTCCTGGTACGCGGTCGCCAGCGCCACCACCACGGCCCGATCGGGCATCTGCCGCTGCGCGCCGATCGCCGCGATGGTGGCCGCGTTGGCCATCTGTTCGGCGCTGAGCACGACCCGCCCGTCGGCCTGAACGGTGCAGGTGCGGCTGGCCATCGGCAGCCTGAGGTGCTGCCCGAACTGCTTGGTGACGAACCAGATGCCGAGCAGGGCCAGCACGGCCACCACCACACCTGCTGCCACGATCGCAACCCGAGTTCGCACCCGCACCTCCTGTCCCAGCAGTCCGACCAGCGTACGTCTCCCGACGCGCGGTCCGGGTCGGCCGACCGGTCGCCTCCCGTGCGTCACCAGTCGGCCACCCACCGTGCCCGACCGTCCTGGCTCGCGGCCTCTCGTCTCCGGTCGTCCGGTCCTAGCTCGCGCCCTCTGCCGGACCGCCGTCCAGAGCGGCCACCCATCGTGCAGGTCGCTTCTCCCGGAACGCGGCCACGCCCTCCCGGCCCTCGTCGGAGAGGAAGTACCCGGTGGAGAGGACGGCCAAATCGTCGACCTCCGCCCGTAGTTCGGTGGCGGCCGGCCGGCGCAGCAGCTCCTTGGCGCCGGCGAGGGCCCTCGGCGCGCCCTTCACCAGCGAGGCGCAGTAGCGTGCCACCGCCTCGTCCAGGGCGTCCGCCGGCACGGCGGCCGTGACCAGGCCGATCTCGGCGGCCCGCCGGCCGTCGAAGGTGTCGCCGGTCAGGTACAGCTCGGCGGCGGCCCGGGGGTGCAGCCGGGGCAGCACGGTCGCCGAGATCACCGCCGGGATCACCCCGATCCGGACCTCGGTGAAGGCGAACGTCGCCTCCTCGGCGCAGACCGCCAGGTCGGCCGCGGCGATCAGCCCCAGCCCGCCGGCCCGGGCCGGCCCGGCCACCTTCGCCAGCACCGGCTTCGGGCACTCCCGGACCGCCACCAGCACGTCGCCGAGCATCCCGGCCGGCACCGTCCCGCTGGCGTACGTGGCGGCGGTCTCCTTCAGGTCCGCCCCGGAGCAGAAGACCGGCCCGGTGTGGTCCAGCACGACCGCCCGGACGGCGTCGTCGGCGACCGCGGCGGCCAGCCCGGCCAGCAGTTCGGTCATCAGCGGCGTGGAGAGCGCGTTGCGGTTGTGCGGGCTGTCGAGGGTGAGGGTGGTCACCCCACGGGCCGTGGCGACCCGCACGAGTGCGTCCGGAGAGGTCATGCCGGGCACACTAGTGGCCATGCCCGGCGTCCTTCCAGAAGGCGAACCCGTCCCGGTCGACGGGTCGCTGCCCGCTGCCGCCCTGCGTGCCGTCGGCGCGCGCGGCTTCGGGGTGTACGTGCACGTCCCGTTCTGCGCCAGCCGCTGCGGCTACTGCGACTTCAACACCTACACGGCCGCCGAGCTGGGCGGCGGGGCCAGCCGCGAGGCGTACGCGGAGACGGTGCTGGCCGAGCTGGCGCTCGCCGCCCGGGCGCTGGGCGACACCCCGCCGCCCCGGGTGGGCACCGTCTTCGTGGGCGGCGGCACGCCCACCCTGCTCCCGGCCGACGACCTGGCCCGGATCCTCGACGGGATCGACCGTACGTGGGGGTTGGCCGCCGATGCCGAGGTGACCACCGAGGCCAACCCCGAGTCGGTCACCCCCGAGTCGCTCAAGACGCTGCGGGCGGCCGGCTACACCCGGATCTCGCTGGGCATGCAGTCGGCCGCGCCCGGTGTGCTGGCGATCCTCGACCGGCAGCACAGCGCCGGGCGGGCCACCACAGCCGCACTGGAGGCGCGGGACGCTGGGTTCGACCACGTGAACCTGGACCTGATCTACGGCACGCCGGGGGAACGCGCCGAGGACTTCGCCGCCTCGCTGGAGCAGGTGGTGGCTGCGGGGGTGGACCATGTCAGCGCGTACGCCCTGATCGTGGAGGAGGGCACCCGGCTGGCCGCGCGGATGCGTCGCGGCGAGCTGGCGTACCCCTCCGACGACGTGGCGGCGGACCGCTACCTGGCCGCGGAGGCCGCCCTCGATGCGGCCGGTTTCTCCTGGTACGAGGTGTCCAACTGGGCCCGGACCGAGGCGGCCCGGTGCCGGCACAACCTGCTCTACTGGTGCGGCGGCGACTGGTGGGGCCTCGGCCCGGGGGCGCACAGCCACGTCGGTGGGGTGCGCTGGTGGAACGTCAAGCACCCCACCGCGTACGCCCAGCGCCTCGCCGCGGGGGAGTCGCCCGGCCTGGCCCGGGAGGTGCTCAGCCCCGACGAGGCGCACATGGAGGACGTGATGCTGCGGCTGCGGCTCGCCTCCGGCCTACCGCTGGACGTGCTGGACGACGCGGGCCGGGCCGGCGCGCAGCGGGCACTGGCCGACGGCCTGCTGACCGCCGACGGGTACGCGGCCGGCCGAGCTGTGCTCACCCTGCGCGGCCGGTTGCTGGCCGACGCGGTGGTCCGCGACCTGCTGCACTGAGCGATGCCGGACCCGGCCGACCCGGAGGCCGGCCGGGCGGGCGTCACTTGATCAGGCTCATGCTCGCCGGATAGCGGTAGAGCTGGCCCTCGTTGGCCTTGACCCCGGCGAGGACGCCGAACACCACCCCGAGGATGACGGCCGCGCCGACTCCGAGGAACCCGATCAGGATGCAGCTCAGGATCCAGCCGACCAGGCCCACGATCGACCACAGCAGCTGGAAGTTGAGCGCCGCGACCGCGTGCTGACGCACGGTCGGCGACTGGTTGCCCCGGGCCAGCATCGACACCAGGGGCGGGAGCCAACCCAGCACCCCGGCGCTGACGAACATCGCCGCCGCGCCGCCGAAGTGCGCGATCAGGGCCCAGGTCTTGTCCTCGTTGTTGGCGTAGCCTGCGGGCGGCCCGTAGCCGCCGGGCGGCGGGTACCCGCCCGGAGGCGGATAGCCGCCGGGCGGGGGATAGCCGCCCTCGCCGGGCGTACCGGACAGTGGTGGGGTGGGGTCCCCCGGTTCGGGAGGGCGAGGTGGTTCAGTCATGGAGGTCACGGTAGGTCCAGGTCGCAACAACGCGCCAGAGCGACACCGTCCCGGATGTCCGACTGTTCGGCCATGACGAAGTCTGCGGTGGGCCGCACCGGAGGTCTGTTGCTGATCATCGCGTCGGTGGGTACGCCGACGTAGACTGGCACTCGCTACAGTCGAGTGCCAGATGCTCGGTCAGGAGGTGGGGACGTGGGTCTCGACGACCGCAAGCTCGCCGTGCTCCGTGCGATCGTCGAAGACTACGTCGCCACCCAGGAGCCGGTCGGCAGCAAGGCCCTGGTCGAGCGCCACCAGCTGGGCGTCTCCCCGGCCACGGTACGCAACGACATGGCCGTCCTGGAGGACGAGGGCTACATCCGGCAGCCGCACACCAGCGCCGGCCGGGTGCCCACCGACCGCGGCTACCGACTCTTCGTCGACCGGCTCTCCCGGGTCAAGCCGCTCAGCCCGGCCGAGCGCCGGGCTATCGAGCGCTTCCTGGTCGGCGCGGTCGACCTGGACGACGTGGTGCACCGTACGGTCCGGTTGCTGGCCCAGCTCACCCGGCAGGTCGCTGTGGTGCAGTACCCCAGCCTGGCCCGGTCCAGGGTGCGCCACCTGGAGCTGGTGCCGATCTCCACCACCCGGCTGATGGTGGTCATGATCGCCGACACCGGCCGGGTCGAGCAGCGGCTGGTCGAAATGCCCGCCCCGATCCCGGCCGACGACGTCATCGACCTGCGCCGGCTGGTCAACGAGAAGCTGGTCGGCACTCGACTGTCGGAGACCCCGCCCCTGGTCCAGGCGCTGGTGGACGAGTCCTCGACGCGGCTGCGCCCGGCCATGGCCACGCTCTCCAGTGTGCTGTTGGAGACGCTGGTCGAGCGGCACGAGGAGCGCCTCGCACTGGCTGGCACGGCCAACCTCACCCGCGGTGGCCTGCTGGATTTTCAGGGCTCGCTGCGGCCCATCCTCGAGGCGCTCGAGGAGGAGGTCGTGCTGCTCAAGCTCATCGGTGAGGCCGAGCCGAGCACCACCCGGGTGCTGATCGGCGACGAGAACGAGGTCGACAACCTGCGCGCCGCCTCGGTGGTCAGCACCGGGTACGGCCCCGGGAGCACAATCGTCGGCGGTCTGGGTGTGCTCGGGCCGACCCGGATGGACTACCCCGGCACCATCGCCACAGTGAGGGCCGTGGCACGCTACGTGGGCGAGCTGCTGGCCCAGAATTGACCAGTCAGGTCCGACGGCGGCCCCCGGCCGACGACCGGCGCAACGCGAGACGAACATGAGGACACCTAACGCAGTGGCCAGGGACTACTACGGCATTCTCGGCGTGGGCCGGGACGCCTCCGACGACGAGATCAAGCGCGCCTACCGCAAGCTGGCGCGGCAGTACCACCCGGATGTCAATCCGGACCCGGAGGCACAGGAGAAGTTCAAGGAGATCAACGCCGCGTACGAGGTCCTCTCGGACGACCGGAAACGGCAGATCGTCGACCTGGGCGGCGACCCGCTGGCCCCGGGCGGCGGGGGCGCCGGGCCGGGTGGCCCGGGCGGCGGCCCGTTCGTCGGGTTCCAGGACATCATGGACGCGTTCTTCGGCGGTGCCGCCGGCGCTGCGCGCGGGCCGCGTCCGCGTACCCGGCCGGGTGCCGACGCGATCCTGCGGCTGGAGCTGGACCTCAACGAGACCGCGTTCGGCGTCGAGGCCCCGATCACGGTCGACACCGCCATGCCCTGCACCACCTGTTCCGGTGCGGGGACCGCGGCCGGCACCCACCTCGCGACCTGCGAGGCGTGCGGTGGGCGGGGCGAGGTGCAGTCGGTGCAGCGGACCTTCCTCGGCCAGGTGGTCTCGGCCCGGCCGTGCACGGTCTGCCAGGGCTACGGCACCACCATCCCGCACCCCTGCCCGACCTGTGCCGGTGACGGCCGGGTGCGGACCCGTCGCTCGCTCACCGTCAAGATCCCCGCTGGCGTCGAGGACGGCATGCGGATCCGGCTGGCCCAGCAGGGCGAGGTCGGTCCGGGCGGCGGCACGGCCGGCGACCTCTACGTGGAGATCCACGAGCGGCCGCACGACGTCTACTCGCGCAAGGGCGACGACCTGCACTGCCGGGTCACCGTGCCGATGACCGCCGCCGCGCTCGGCACCCGGCTGACCATCAAGACGCTGGACAGCGAGGAGACGGTCGACGTCAAGCCGGGCACCCAGCCGGGCAGCACGCTGCGGTTGCGCGCCCGGGGCGTACCGCACCTGCGCGGCACCGGCCGGGGCGACCTCTACGTCCACCTGGACGTCCGTACCCCGACGAAGCTCGACGTCGACCAGGAGCGGATGCTGCGCGACTTCGCCAAGACCCGGGGCGAGGAGGTCGCCGAGCTGACCAAGCAGGGCGGCTTCTTCTCCCGGATGCGCGACGCCTTCAACGGGCACGCCTAGCGTGTCGGCGCCGCTGTTCCTGGTCGAGGCGCTGCCCACTGGCGACACCCTGACCCTCGACGGTCCGGAGGGGCACCACGCCGCCACCGTGCAGCGGCTGCGCGTCGGCGAGGAGATGCTGCTCGCCGACGGTCGGGGCGGCACGGCCGGCGCGGTGGTCACCGCCGTCGGCCGGGGCACCCTCGACCTGGCGGTCACCTCCCGGGGGTACGTCGACGCGTCCGTCCCCCGGCTCGTCGTGGTGCAGGGCATCGCCAAGGGCGATCGGGGCGAGCTGGCCGTGCAGGCGATGACCGAGGTCGGGGTGGACGAGATCGTCCCGTGGGCGGCGTCCCGCTCGGTGGTGCAGTGGCGCGGCGACCGGGGCGTACGGGCCCGGGAGAAGTGGGCGGCCACCGCCCGCGAGGCGGCCAAACAGGCCCGCCGGGCCTGGCTGCCGGTGGTGGCCGGCACGCCCGACGAGTCCACCTCGACGGTGGCCCGGCGGACCGCCGGGGCGGCTGCGGCGTTCGTATTGCACGAGGAGGCCGAGGAGCGGCTGACCACCGCCGAGCTGCCGGAGACCGGCGAGCTCGTGCTGGTGGTCGGCCCGGAGGGCGGCATCGCCCCGCCGGAGCTGTCCGCCTTCCGCGAGGCCGGTGCGCGTACCGTCCGGCTCGGTCCTTCGGTGCTGCGCACCTCCACCGCCGGCGTCGCTGCCCTCAGCGTCCTCGCCGCCCGCCTCGGCCGCTGGTAACCCCGCGGCTCCGGGCCCGCCACCTGCCTGGCCTGCTGCGGCTCTGCCCGGTCGTGGGCCGGCCCGGTCGCGACCCGGCCGTGGCGGCCGGCAGGAGCGCGGCGCGGGCGTGGCTGCGGCCGTCGAGCGCCGGCCTACGGGGTCAGCTACGCAGGTAGGAGGCGCCGTTGAGGTCGACGATGGTGCCGGAGGCCCATTCGGCCTCGGGGCTGGCCAGCCAGTGCGCCGCGGCGGCGATCTCCTCGGGCCGCGCCACCCGGTTGAACGGGGACTGGGCGCGGATCGCGTCGCCACGCGTCGCCTTGAGGTGCTCGTTGGTCATGTCGGTCTCGACGAAGCCGGGGGCGACGCTCGCCACCGCGATGCCGTAGGGGGCGAGGGCCACCGCGAGGGACTGCGCCATCGCGTTGAGTCCCGCCTTGCTTGCCCCGTACGCCGGGTTGGCCGGCTCACCCCGGAACGCGCCCCGGGAGGAGACGTTGATGATCCGCCCGCCCCGCTCGCGCATGTGTTGCGCCGCGCACCAGGCGGCGTTCGCGGCGCCGAACAGGTTCGTGTCCAGCACCTCCCGCCACCGCTGCCGCCACTGCTCGTAGGAGCTCTCGAAGACCGGGTGCGGCGGGTCGGCCGGCCCGAAGACGCCGGCGTTGTTGACCAGGACGTCGAGACCCCCGAGCCGTTCCGCCGCCGCGTCGACCATCTCGCGTACCGCGTCCGGGTCGGCCAGGTCGGCGCGCACCACCACGTGCCCGTCGCCGGGCAGCTCCTCGCGCAGCCGTTCGGCCAGCTCAGCCGAGTCCCGGTGGTGGATCGCCACCCGGTCCCCACCCGCCGCGAACGCCTGGGCCACCGCGCGGCCGATGCCGCGTGAGGCCCCCGTCACCAGTACCGCCCGTCCCGTCATGGCGGCCATCCTGCCCCAGCCGACCGAGCTGTTAACAACGGGCCCTTCCTTGCGGAAGCGTTAACAGGGGGCACTTCCTTACACTGCCCGAATGGGAACCGACTGCCTGTTCTGCCGGATCGTCGCCGGGGAGATCCCGGCCACCATCGTGCGGGAGACCGCCACCACCCTCGCCTTCCGGGACATCGACCCCAAGGCACCCACCCACGTGCTGGTGATCCCCAAGGAGCACTACGCGGACGTGGCCACCCTCGCCCAGGGTGACCCGGGGCTGGCCGGTGAGGTGCTCGCCACGGCCACCACGGTGGCCGAGGAGGAGGGGCTGCTCGCCGACGGCTTCCGGCTGATGTTCAACACCGGGGCGTACGCCGGCCAGGAGGTCTTCCACGTGCACGCGCACGTGTTCGGCGGCGCGCCGCTCGGCCCGATGCTCTGCCGCTGACGCCGTTCTTAGACTGCACGCATGATCACGGTGCATGACCGGCTCGGCCGGATGGTACGGCAGGCGCAGGCCCAGGGCCGGATTCCGGCGGTCTCGGTCGCCATGCACCGGGCCGATCGGCCGCTCTGGACCTGCGCGGTCGGCGGGACCGGCAACGACAACCCGCTCGGCCCGGACACGGTGTTCCGGATCGGCTCGGTCACCAAGACCTTCACCTCGGTGCTGGTGATGCAGTGCCGGGACGACGGGCTGCTCGACCTGGACGACCCGATCGGACGGCACCTCGACCTGCCGGCGCACGGCGAGCTGACCGTACGCCGGCTGCTGTCGCACACCGCAGGACTGCAGCGCGAGCCGCACGGCGACGTCTGGGACACGCTGCGGGCGCCCGGCGTGGCCGAGTTGATCGCCGACCTCGCCCGGGTGGAGCGGGTGCTGCCGACCGGCCGGCGCTTCCACTACTCCAACCTCGGCATGGCGCTGCTCGGCGAGCTGGTCGCCCGGCTGCGCGGCGGCACCTGGGCGGAGGTGCTGGCCGACCGGGTGCTCGCCCCGCTCGGGCTGACCGCCACCGGCCTCAGCGCCGGTGAGCGGGCGGCGACCGGGTTCCTGGTCGACGCGTACTCCGACGAGGCGCGGCCGGAACCGCCGACCGACTTCGGTGCGGTGGCCCCGGCCGCGCAGCTGTGGAGCACCGCGCCGGACATGGCCCGCTGGGCGGCCTTCCTGGCCGACCCGGCCGCGCTGGACCCGGCCGGCGCGGTGCTCGCCGCGGCCACCCTCGACGAGATGCGCTGGCCGCTCACCACCACCGACGAGATGTTGTGGGCGGCGGGATTCGGGTTGGGCCTGATCCTGGTGCCACAGCCGGGACGGGTGATGCACGTGGGGCACGACGGGGCCATGCCCGGTTTTTTGGCCGCCGTCTACGGCCGGCGGGGCGGGGACGGCACGGCCGGCGCGATGGGCTGCGCGGTGCTCGGCTCCTCCGGCACCGGCGTGGCGGTGTTCGACCTGCCCCACCGGTTGCTGGCCGCCGCCGCCGAGCACGACCCGGCGGACATCGAGCCCTGGCGTCCCGGCCCGCCCGCCCCGGAGCACCTGCGCGGGATGCTGGGCCGCTGGTGGGGCGAGGGCTTCGAGTACGTCTTCTCCTGGCACGACGGGACGCTGCGGGCCCGCGGCGCCGATGACCCGGCCAGCAAGCCGCCCGCGGTGTTCGCGCCGCTGCCGGACCGGCCGGACGTGTTCCGTACCGTCGCCGGCCGCGAGGTGGGTGAGCTGCTCCGGCTGACCCGCGACGAGCGCGGCGCGGTGGTCCGGATGCACTGGGCCACCTACCGCTTCACCCGGCACCAGGAGAGCTTCGAGGGGTACGACTTCCGCACCGGGAGCTGACCTCGGACCGGCGGCTGAGCGGCTGGTCCGCCGGGGCTGCGCCCGGCGGAAATGGGCGGGGTGCGCCCGGTGTTGACCCGATACGATGGGTGGAACCGCACGCCGCGCCAGCAGGGCCCGGCACCGAGATCGGAAGCAGGTGGCGCAGGGCCCGACGGCCCGACCTATGACCGGCACCCCACCTCCCGGCCCGCCCCGGGTGCAGACCAGGATCACGGTCCCCGACCAGAAGATCATGGTGAACCTGCTCGGCGCGGGCGACGAGATCCTGCGACTCGTCGAACGCTCGGTCAACAGTGACATCCACGTGCGTGGCAACGAGATCACCATCACGGGCGCGCCCGCGGACAACGCCCTCGCCGAGCGCCTCTTCAGCGAGCTGCTCGAACTCATCGAGAAAGGCGAGACCCTGACCACTGACGCCGTCCGGCGTACCGTCGGCATGCTCGAGCAGGGCAGCACCGAGCGGCCCGCTGAGGTCCTGACGCTCAACATCCTCTCCCGGCGCGGCCGCACCATCCGTCCCAAGACGCTCGGGCAGAAGCGCTACGTCGACGCGATCGACGCGCACACCATCGTCTTCGGCATCGGCCCCGCCGGCACCGGCAAGACCTACCTGGCCATGGCGAAGGCCGTCCAGGCGCTCCAGGCCAAGCAGGTCAACCGGATCATCCTGACCCGGCCGGCGGTCGAGGCGGGGGAGCGGCTGGGCTTCCTGCCCGGCACCCTGAACGAGAAGATCGACCCGTACCTGCGCCCGCTGTACGACGCGCTGCACGACATGCTCGACCCGGAGTCCATCCCGAAGCTGATGGCGGCCGGCACGATCGAGGTGGCGCCGCTGGCGTACATGAGGGGCCGTACGTTAAATGACGCGTTCATCATTCTGGACGAGGCGCAGAACACCACGCCCGAGCAGATGAAGATGTTCCTCACCCGGCTCGGCTTCGGTTCCAAGATCGTGGTCACCGGTGACGTCACTCAGGTGGATCTGCCCGGCGGGACGACCAGCGGCCTGCGGGTGGTCCGGGAGATCCTGAGCAACGTCGAGGACGTGCACTTCGCCCAGCTCTCCAGCTCCGACGTGGTCCGCCACAAGCTGGTGGGCGAGATCGTCGACGCGTATGCCCGCTGGGACGCCGAGCGGGAGAACCAGCAGGCGCAGAGCGTGCACGCCGTGCCCGGGCGGACCGCCCAGGGCGGCCGGGCCGGCCGGCGTCGCTAATTCATCAGAGGAAGACAGTTGTCCATCGAGATCGCCAACGAGTCCGGTGCCGAGGTCGACACCGACGCCGTGCTCGCCGTCGCCCGCTACGCCCTCGACGAGATGGGGGTCAACCCGCTCGCCGAGCTTTCCGTCCTGCTGGTCGACATCGACTACATGTCCGAGCTGAACCACCGCTGGATGGGCGGCGACGGCCCGACCGACGTGCTCGCCTTCCCCATGGACGAGGGCAGCGTCGACCACGGTCCGGGGGAGAGCGCCCCGGCCGGCGGCGAGCCGGCGCTGCTCGGCGACATCGTGCTCTGCCCCGAGGTGGCGGCCAAGCAGGCGGCCACCTCGGGGCACTCGGCCGCCGACGAGCTGCACCTGCTCACCGTGCACGGGGTGCTGCACCTGCTCGGCTACGACCACGCCGAGCCGGAGGAGGAGCGGGAGATGTTCGGTCTCCAGGCCCGACTGCTGGCCAGCTGGCGGTCGACCCGGTCGAGATGATGACCACCCTGGCGGCCGGCAGCGACCCTGCCAATCTGCCCGACCTCCAGCTCATCGCCCTCGCGGCGGGGCTGGTGGTGCTCGCCGGCCTGATCGCGATGACCGAGGCGGCGCTGGCCGCCGTCTCCCCGGCCCGGGCCGCCGAGCTGGCCCGGGACGGGGCGCGCGGCGCGCGTACCCTCCAGGCGGTCGCCGGTGACGTGGTCCGTCACCTCAACCTGCTGCTCCTGCTCCGGCTGCTGGCCGAGCTGACCGCCACCACGCTGGTCGCGCTGGTGGCGGTGGACACCTTCGGAGCCGGCTGGCGGGCCGCCCTGGTCACCGCCGGGGCGATGACCGTGGTCAGCTTCGTCGTGGTCGGTGTCGCGCCGCGTACCCTCGGCCGGCAGCACGCGTACGCGGTGGGCCGCGCGGTGGCCCCGCTGGTGCGCTGGCTGGGCCGGGCGCTCAACCCGCTCGCCTCGCTGCTGATCCTGATCGGCAACGCGGTCACCCCGGGGCGCGGCTTCCGGGAGGGGCCGTTCGCCAGCCAGGTGGAGCTGCGCGAGCTGGTCGACCTGGCCGAGCAGCGCGGCGTCGTCGAGCACGGCGAACGCCAGATGATCCACTCGGTTTTCGCCCTCGGCGACACCATCGCCCGCGAGGTCATGGTGCCGCGTACCGAGATGGTGTGGATCGAGGAGCGCAAGACGCTCGCCCAGGCGCTGGCGCTCTTCCTGCGCTCCGGCTTCTCCCGGATCCCGGTGATCGGCGAGAGCGTGGACGACGTGCTCGGCGTGCTCTACCTCAAGGATCTGATCAGGCGCACCCAGGGCGGGGACCCGAGTACATCCCAGGTCCCGGTTTCGGAGCTGATGCGCCCGGCGACCTTCGTGCCCGAGTCCAAGCCGGTCGACGACCTGCTGTCCGAGATGCAGGCGGCCCGCAACCACCTCGTCATCGTCGTGGACGAGTACGGCGGCACCGGTGGCCTGGTCACCATCGAGGACATTCTGGAGGAGATCGTCGGTGAGATCACCGACGAGTACGATGTCGAACGCCCGCCGGTCGAGCACCTGGCGGACGGGGCCGTGCGGGTGACCGCCCGGCTGCCGGTGGAGGACCTGGGCGAGTTGTTCGACACCGAGCTGCCCACCGACGAGGTGGAGACCGTCGGTGGCCTGCTCGCGCAGGCGCTCGGCCGGGTGCCGATCCCGGGTGCCGAGGCCGAGGTGGCCGGGCTCCGGCTGATCGCCGAGGGCACCACCGGCCGGCGCAACCGGATCGACGCCCTGCTGGTGAGCCGGGCCGCGCCGAGCGACGCATCCGACAGCGCGGGGCGCGGCGAGCACGCCGAGTCGCGCGGCAACCAGAACCGTTCCGAGGAGAGGCAGCCAGCCGATGCCTGAGTCACCCGCCGTGCCGGCAGCCCGGCCCACCCCGTCCGACCCCGCCGCGCTGAGCGCCGAGGACGGCAAGCTGGTCGTCCTGGCCCGGAGCGCGCGCGGCCGGATCGGCGCCGTGGAGGGCGCGGCGGTCCGCGACCAGGACGGTCGGACGTACGCGGCGGCCAGCGTCGCGCTGCCGTCGCTGACGCTGACCGCGCTCCAGCTCGCGGTCGCCTCGGCGGTCGCCGCCGGGGCCAGCCGGCTGGAGGCCGCCGTGGTGGTGACCGAGGCCTCGACGCTGGACGGCGCCGGGCACGCCGCGGTCCGGGACCTCTCCGCCGACGCGCCGATCCACGTGGCCGCGCCGGACGGCACCGTCCTCGGCACGGTGGTCGAGTGAACGAGCGCAGCGAGCGAACCATCAGGCTCAGCAGCGTGGCGCCTCGCGCCGCTGCCGAGCGGAGCGAGGCGGCGGCGTGAGTGATCTCGAAGCGCCTCCGTATCGGGCCGGTTTCGCCTGCTTCGTCGGGCGGCCCAACGCCGGCAAGTCGACGCTGACCAACGCGATCATCGGCACCAAGATCGCGATCACCTCGAACAAGCCGCAGACCACGCGGCACGTCATCCGGGCCGTGCTGCACCGGCCGGACTCGCAGCTCGTCCTGGTCGACACCCCGGGCCTGCACCGCCCCCGTACGCTGCTCGGCGAGCGGCTGAACGACCTGGTCCGGGAGACCTGGAGCGAGGTCGACGTGATCGGCCTCTGCATCCCGGCGAACGAGCCGATCGGCCGGGGTGACCGGTTCATCACCGGCGAGCTCGCCAGCCTGAAGGCGACCGTGCTGGCGGTGGTCACCAAGACCGACCTGGTGGACAAGAAGCGGCTGGCCGAGCAACTGCTCGCGGTGAGCGAGCTGGCCGACTTCGCCGACGTGGTGCCGGTGAGCGCGGTCTCCGGGCACCAGGTGGACACCCTGGTCGACGTGATGACCGGCTACCTGCCGGAGTCGCCGCAGCTCTACCCGGACGACATGCTCACCGACGACCCGGAGCAGGTGCTGGTCGCCGAGCTGATCCGTGAGGCGGCGCTCGAAGGCGTCCGGGACGAGCTGCCTCATTCCATCGCCGTGGTGGTGGAGGAGATGATCCCGGAGGGCCAGCTCACCAGGGTCTACGCCGACGTGTACGTGGAGCGACCGAGCCAGAAGGGGATCATGATCGGTCACCGGGGCAGCCGGCTCAAGGAGGTCGGCACCACCGCGCGCCGGCAGATTGAGGAGCTGCTCGGCACCCGGATCTATCTCGACCTGCACGTTCGGGTCGCCAAGGATTGGCAGCGCGACCCGAAGCAGCTGCGCAAACTGGGCTTCTGACCAGGCACCGCCGGCCGCCGGTCCCGCATATCGGGACCGGCGGCCGCGTTTCGGACTGATCCGGAACGGTCGGCATTATGGGATCTTTCACTTCTGACCCGGTCTGCTCGCCGTTTCACCCGGTGGGGTCGGAGGGTAGAGAAAGCATGTGATCCCTTGCCCCCGGACATAGCTGCAGGCTGATGCGAAACCGATACCTGGACCTGCTCCGTTTTCTGGCCATCGTGCGAGTCGTCGTCTACCACGTCGTCGGATCGGCGGCCCTGACGCTGATCTTCCCGGCGATGTCGGTGATGTTCGCGCTCGCCGGCTCGCTGATGGCCGCCTCGCTCGACCGGACTGGCGCGCCGGCCGTGCTGCGCCGGCTGCGTCGCCTGCTGCCGTCGGTGTGGGTGCTCGCCGCGATCTTCGTGCCGGCCATGCTGCTCACCGGGCTGCCGCTCACCCCGAAGGTGCTGCTGTGGCTCTTCCCGGTCAGCGACCCACCGGCCAACCACTGGGGTGCGCTGGCCCTGAGCCCCATCTGGTACCTCCGGGACTACCTGTGGTTCGTGCTGGCCTCGCCGCTCGTGCTGTGGCTGTTCCGCCGGGCGCCGCTGCCCACCCTCCTCGCCCCGTACGCGCTGCTCCTGCTGATCGAGGTGGGCGTCTACCCGGACGCGCCGACCGTGCTGCGCGAGTTCGGTCTCTACTTCGGCGCCTGGCTGCTCGGGTTCGCCCACCACGACGGCATGCTCCGCCGGCTCCGCAACCGGGTGCTGGTGCCCACCGCGCTCGCCCTCGGCGCCGCCGGTCTGGGCTGGATCTTCACCCACGCCGGCACGCGCGGCTACGACCTGAACGACATCCACGTGGGCAACGCCCTCTGGTCGGCCGCGTTCATCCTGGTGGCGATCGGCCGGGCCCCGGCCGAGGCGGCCTGGGTCGACCGCATCCCGGTGCTGAGCCGGGCGGTCACCGTGCTCAACCGGCGCGCGCTGACCGTCTACCTGTGGCACATGTCGTTCGTGGTGGTGCTCACCCCGCTGGTCGGTCTGGTCGGCTGGGCCCCGCGCGACCCGATCGGCCTGGCGATCCGGGTGGTGCTGGTGTTCGCGCTGGTCGGCGTGGTCACCCTGCTGGTCGGCTGGGTCGAGGACGTGGCGGCCCGGCGTACGCCGGAGCTGCTCCCCGGCCGGACCCGGCGGGTCCTGGCCGAGCGGGCGGCGGCCGCCCCGGCCAGCCCCGCGCCCGCCGGCGCGGAGACCGAGCTGGTCGGCGCGCGGGCGGATCGCCCCGCCGGATCCGGCAAGGTGCCGGCTCCGCGCGGCGCGGCCGAGCGGGCGGACACCGAGGCCACTGCCGGCTGATCCGTCGGCGCCGGCGTCCCCTCGCCGGAAGATCCGGCCTCGGCCCCGGCTGCTCCGGGCGGTCCAAGGGGGCGGCGACCACCCACAACCCTGCGGGACGTCGCCGGCGTGCCCCGGACATCAGCGTTGGCTGATCTCGACGTCGCCGCTGCCGGTGCTGACGTCCAGCAGCAGGGTGGCGCTCGGGTCGTTGGCCACCCCCACGGTGGCCTCGCCCGAGCCGGTGTTGGTCCGCACCCGGTACCGGCCGTCCGGCACGGCCAGCCGCACGTTGCCGCTGCCGGCGCGCACCCGGGCCGAGGCCGGCTGGTCCAGCTCGACGGTCACGTCTCCCGAGGAGGTTTTCGCGTCCACCCCGGCGGCCAGCCGCCGCGCCTCGACCCGGCCGGAGGAAGCGCGCAGCCGGACCGCGCCGGTCGCGTCGACCACCGCGATGTTCCCGGAGCTGGTCTCGGCGCGGACGTCGCCGCGCGCTCCGGTCACGCTGACGTCGCCCGAGCTCAGCTTGACGTCCACCGCGCCGACCTGGCTCAGCACGATGTCCCCGGAGCCGGTCTCGCCGCGTACCGTCACGCCCTCGGGGACGGTAACCTCCCAGGAGATGCCGCAGCGGTTGCCGCAGCCGGTGTCCAGCACCAGCTCGTCGCCGTTGATCCGGTACCGGGTGTCGGGTTGCCCGCCCTGGTAGCGGACCACCCGCTTGATCCGTACGTCGGCGGATCCGGATCCGCGCACCGTCACGTCGCCCGAGCCGGGCCGTACGGTGATCCGGGTGATCCGCACCGCCTCGGTGTTGTCATAGTCCAGCTCGCGGAACGACAGGGTGTCACACCCGGACAGCAGGATCAGGGTGGCCGCGGCCGCGGCGGCGGTTCGGTGCTGAGCCATGGCCAGCACGGTACGGCCGGCCTTCGGGCCGCACATCCGGGTTCGACCGCCGATCGACCCCGAACCGACCCTGAGATCGCACCCCGAGGGAGAATGACCGGGTGGCCGGGTACCGCCGACAGCTCTACCGCGACGACGCGGTGGTGCTGCGCGTGCAGAAGCTGGGCGAGTCCGACCGGATCATCACCCTGCTCACCCGCCGGCACGGCCGGCTGCGCGCGGTGGCCCGGGGCGTCCGGCGCACCACCAGCCGGTTCGGCGCCCGGCTGGAGCCGTTCGGGCACGTCGACCTCCAACTCGCCGGCGACCCCAAGGGCAACCTGGGCAGCTCGCTGCACACCGTCAGCCAGGTCGAGGGGATCGACCTCTACGGCAAGCGGTTCCTCGGCGACTACCCCCGCTACACGGCGGCCAGCGCGATCGCCGAGACCGCCGAGCGGCTCACCCCGGTCGAGCGGGAGCCGTCGCTGCGGTTGTTCCAGCTCACCCTCGGGGCGCTGAAGTCCCTGGCCCGGGGCGAGCACGCCACCACCCTGGTGCTCGACGCCTACCTGCTGCGCGGGATGGCGCTGGCCGGCTGGGCGCCCGCGCTCACCGCCTGCGCGGTCTGCGGCACACCCGGGAAGCACCGGGCGTTCTCCGTACCGGCGGGGGGCACGGTCTGCCCGGACTGTCGGCCGCCCGGCGCCGCCCACCCCGCCCCGGCCTCCGTCGACCTGATGTCCGCGCTGACCACCGGCGACTGGGCGTACGCGGACGCCACCGAGACCGGCGTACGCCGGGAGTGCAGCGGCCTGGTCGCGGCGCACCTCCAGTGGCACCTGGAGCGCGCGCTACGCTCGCTGCCGCTGGTCGACCGGGGTGCCTCGGCGTCCGGCACGGTCCCGCCGCCTGGCGGCGCGGGGCCGGGTGTGGTCCCGCCGCGCGCCGGCGCCGGGCCCGCCGCCGCTGGCGTGAACAGGGAGAATGCGTAAGTGATCCGATCGACGAGGGCCGCCCGGCGGGAGCCGGTGCCACCGACTCCGCACCCGTCCGGCGCCCGTCCGCCGCTCCTGCCGGCCGAGGTGCTGCCGAAGCACATCGCCGTGGTGATGGACGGCAACGGCCGCTGGGCCAAGGAGCGCGGGCTGCCCCGGACCAAGGGCCACGAGCAGGGCGAGTACAGCCTCTTCGACACCATCGAGGGCGCGATCGAGCTCGGCATCCCCTACCTGTCGGCGTACGCCTTCTCCACCGAGAACTGGCGGCGCTCGCCGGAGGAGGTCCGCTTCCTGATGGGCTTCAACCGGGACGTCATCCGCCGACGCCGGGACCAGCTCGTCGACCTGGGCGTCCGGGTGGTCTGGTCCGGCCGGGTCGGGCGACTCTGGAAGAGCGTGATCTCCGAGCTGCAGACCGCCGAGGAGATGTCCCGGGGCAACTCGACGCTGACGCTGCAGTTCTGCGTCAACTACGGCGGCCAGGCGGAGATCGCCGACGCCGCCGCCGCGATCGCCCGCGACGTGGCCGCCGGCCGGCTCGATCCGGGCAGGGTCAACGAGAAGACCATCGGGAAGTACCTCTACCACCCGGAGGTCCCCGAGGTGGACCTCTTCCTGCGCCCCTCCGGCGAGCAGCGCACCTCCAACTTCCTGCTCTGGCAGAGCGCGTACGCCGAGCTGGTCTTCCTCGACACGCTCTGGCCGGACTTCGACCGCCGCCACCTCTGGTACGCCTGCGAGCTCTACGCCCAGCGGGACCGTCGCTTCGGCGGCGCGCTGCCCAACCCGGTGGCCCCGACGACGTAGCGGTCACGCGTTTCCGGCGGGCGGCGCGGCCGCAGCGCATACCATCGGCGCGAGGGCGCGCCGCCCGGGTCGCGCCCGGCCACGGGGGTGGGCATGCGGGATCTCCGGTACGAGATGACGGCCGCGCTGGCCGGCGCGGACCTGGTCGACGCCGCGCAACGCGAACGGGTGGCGGACGTCTGCGCCGGCGTCGCCGAGCGGTTCTGCGCCGAGCTCGGGCACACACCCGCCGTCCGCTCCGGTGAGATCGCCGAGCTGGCCCAGGGTGAACCGGCCACCGGCTGGGCGCCCACGCCACCGGACGCCACCGAACGGGCCTGGTGAGCGTCAGGCCACCACTTCGGTGCGGTCTGCCGCCCAGCGGGTGTGGAACGAACCCTCCCGGTCGACCCGCCGGTAGGTGTGCGCCCCGAAGTCGTCCCGCAGGCCCTGGATCAGCGCGGCCGGCAGCCGCTCCGCGCGCAGCCCGTCGAAGTAGGCCAGCGACGAGGCGAAGGCCGGCGCCGGCACGCCCGCCCGGGCCGCGTCGGCCACCACCCGCCGCCAGGAGGGGACCCCGGCACCAACCCGGTCGGCGAACCACGGGGCCATCAGCAGCGTCGGCAGGTCCGGCTCGGTGTCGTACGCCTGGCGGATCCGGTCCAGGAACCGGGCCCGGATGATGCAGCCACCCCGCCAGATGGTGGCCGTGCCGCCCAGGTCGATGCCCCAGTCATACGCCCGGCTGCCGGCCCGGATGTGGTCGAAGCCCTGCGCGTACGCGACAATCTTGCTGGCCAGCAAGGCGCGCCGGACGTCCTCGACGAAGGTCTCCCGGTCGTCCACCTGCCACTTCTCGCCCGCGTCGGCGAAGGCGCGGCGGGCGGCGGCGCGCTGGTCGGCGTGGCCGGACAGCGACCGGGCGAAGGTGGCCTCGGCGATACCGGTGATCGGGATGCCCAGGTCCAGCGCGCTCTGCACGGTCCACCGGCCGGTGCCCTTCTGCTCGGCCTGGTCGAGCACCACGTCGACGAAGGGCCGGCCGGTGGCCGCGTCGGTGTGTGCCAGCACGTCAGCGGTGATCTCGATGAGGAACGACTCCAACTCCCCGCCGTTCCACTCCCGGAAGATCTCCGCGACCTCCGCCGGGCTCGCCGACAGGCCCGCCCGCAGCAGGTCGTACGCCTCCGCGATGAGCTGCATGTCGGCGTACTCGATGCCGTTGTGGACCATCTTGACGAAGTGGCCGGCGCCGTCCGGTCCGATGTGCCGGCAGCACGGGACGCCCTCCACCTGCGCGGCGATCTTCTCGAAGATCGGGCCGAGCTTGCGGTAGGACTCGTCCGAGCCGCCGGGCATGATGCTCGGGCCGTGCAGCGCGCCCTCCTCGCCGCCGGAGACGCCGGTGCCGACGAAGTGCAGCCCGTGCCCGCGCAGCGCCTCCTCCCGCCGGCGGGTGTCGGTGAAGTGGGCGTTGCCGCAGTCGACGACGATGTCTCCCGCCTCCAGCAGCGGCACCAGCTCGTCGATCACCGCGTCGGTGGGGCCGCCCGCCTTCACCATCACGATCACCGCGCGGGGGCGCTCCAGCGTGGCGACGAAGTCGGCCATGGACTCCGACGGCGCGAAGGTGCCCTCGCCGCCGTGCTCGGCGATCAGACTGCGGGTGCGTTCGGGCGAGCGGTTGTGCACCGCCACGGTGAAGCCGTTGCGGGCCAGGTTCCGGGCCAGGTTGCGGCCCATCACCCCCAGGCCGGTCACGCCGATCTGTGCCGTCGCCCGCGCTGCTGCCATGCGTACCGCCACCTTCCGTCGGCTGCCCGTGCTGCGACCGTATCGCGGCCGGTCGGGGCGCGGGCGGGGACGCCGACGCCCGGTCGCGGAGGGGTCACTCCTGGTTGGGTGGCATCGTGGCGGTCGGTCCCGCGCCCTCGGCCAGTCGGGCCTCGACGCGGGCGACCTTCCCGGTCATCGCGTCGGTGACCCCGGGACGCACGTCGGCCTTGAGTACCAGGCTGACCCGGGGTGCCTGGGCGGCGACGGTGTCGACGGCCCGCTTCACCACCGCCATCACCTCGTCCCACTCGCCCTCGACGGTGGTGAACATGGCGTCGGTCCGGTTGGGCAGGCCGGACTCGCGGACCACCCGGACGGCGTCGGCGACCGGGTCGCCCACGGACTCACCCACGCCGAGCGGGGTGATCGAGAATGCGATGAGCATGCCGCCGATCGTGCCAGCAATTCGGGTGCGCCGGCGCGGCTCGCCGGTTAGCCTGCTGGCATGCGTAACTGACGCCCTTCCACCGAGCCCGGTCCGCCGCTGTGTGCGGCGCGACCCGTCCCGCTCCGGGCGTCCGCATACCTCCTCGCCGCCATCGCTCGCGGTGTCTGTCGTGGTCGGACCCGCCGGAGCCCGCCCGCTTGCCGCGCCGTGCCCGGCGCGCTCGACAGTCAGGAGGCCCGCGTATGCCCGCCAAGCGCAGTCCGAAGAAGTCCCGTAAGCCGTCGCCGTCACTGGTGGACGTGACCCCGACGGATCTCGACACGCTCGCCGTGGCGCCGGTCGTCAAGCCGGTGGCCGTACCGGTGGCGTCCGGGGCGACACCGCCGAAGGCCGGTCCGCCGTCGACCGGTCGCGATGCCCGCCTCGCCGGGCGCGGCCAGCGCGCCGGCCAGACCCGGTTCTACGCCTTCCGGCGCAGCTGACCGGCGGTTGATCGACTCGGGTTGCGGCGATCCGGGGGATCCCACCGCGAGGATGCCCCAACCTGCCGCAACCCGAGTCGCGGCTGGCAGCGCGGGTCAGCCGATCAGGGGGCGGAAGGTGCCGAGCACGATGCTGACCGCCAGCGCCGCGCCGGCCAGGACCGCCGCACCGGCCACCAGCAGGCCGTCCGCCCTGGTGAAATGCTGCCGGCGGGCGAGCGTACGCGGCGTGCCGGCGTCGAAGCCGCGGGCGTCCATGGCGACCGCCAGCCGGGTACCCCGCCGGATCGCCCCGACCAGCAGGGCGAACGCCGTCGACACGAAGAGCCGTAGCTTGCGAACCGGGTTCCGGCCGGCGTCCACGCCCCGGGCCCGTCGAGCCATGCTGATCATCCGCCACTCCTGCTCGAGCAACGGCACCAGCCGGAACGCGGCCAGCGCGCCGATGGCGAACCGAGCCGGTGCCTTGGCGTTCTGGATCAGCGCGTCGGCCAGGTCGGTGGCGTCGGTGGTGGCGAAGACGACGATCCCGGGCAGCGCCACCGCGAGCATGCGCAGCACCAGCCCCAGCGCGGTGACCAGCACCCCCTCGGTGACCAGGACCGGGCCGGCCTCGACCAGCACCCGCCCGGAGCGGTCGGCGGCGAACAGCACCAGGGTGACCAGGATGCCGCCGGCGCTGGCCAGCAACGGCCAGGCCCGCCGGGACAGCACCCGGTAGCGGACGCCGAACAGCGGCAGCACCGCCAGTTCGATCGCGATGGCGATCGCCGGGGCCACCGGATCCAGGGTGGCGATCAGCATGAACGAGAAGACCAGCGCGGCGGCCAGCTTCGCCACGGGATTGCGCCGGGCCAGCGGCGCCCCGGGCACGGCCACCGGTTCCACCCCGATCACGGCCGCTCCCCGGTGACGGGCCGCGCCAGGGTCACCGTGCGGTCGGCCAGCGCGGCGACGAAGTCCGGGTCGTGGGTGACTGCCACCACTCCATGCCCGGCATCGCGCAGGTCGGCGAGGAGGTCGACCAGCTCCAGCCAGGTCCGCCGGTCCTGGCCGAAGGTGGGTTCGTCGCAGATCAGCAGGCGCGGCGCGGTGGCCAGGGCGGTCGCCACGCTCAGCCGCCGTGCCTCCCCGCCCGAGAGGGTGTACGGGTTGGCGCCGGCCAGCCGGGCCAGCCGGAGCCGCTCCAGCAGCGCGTCCACGGTGGGCCGTACCGCCGCCTCGGGCTGGCCGGTCCGGCGTGGACCGAGCGCCAACTCGTCGAAGACGGTGCTGGTGACGAACTGGTGCTCCGGGTCCTGGAAGACCGAGCCGATCCGCCGGGCCAGGGCCGGGGCCCGCCAGCGGTGCGGGGGAGTGCCGGTGTCCCGCCCGGCCAGCTCGGCGGTGGCGGTGACCGTACCGGTGCCGGGGCGGAGCAGGCCGCCGAGGAGCAGGGCCAGGGTGGACTTGCCGGCCCCGTTCGGGCCGAGGACGGCGAGCGCCTCGCCGGCGCGTACCCGAAGGTCGGTGGGGGCCAGCCGGGGCGGCAGGCCGAGCCGGTCGGCGGTGATCAGCGGCGCCCCGGCCGGGCCGGCCGCGGGCCGGCGCGACATCGGATGACCCGGCACCCACACCCCCTCGGCGGCGAGCGCGTCGCCGTGCGCGGCGAAGACCGCCTCGGGTGGCCCGTCGGCTCGCACCCCGCCACCGGCCTCCACTACGACCACCCGGTCGACCAGTGGCAACGCCTCGGCGATCCGATGCTCGACCAGGATCAGCGTGGTGTCGGCGTCGAGGGCGTCCCGGACGGCCTGCCGGATCAGCGCGGCGCCGACCGGGTCGAGATTGGCGGTCGGCTCGTCGAGCAGCAGCAGCCCGGGCCGCAGGGCGAGCGCCCCGGCCAGGGCGAGTCGCTGCTGCTCGCCGCCGGAGAGCGCCGCGGTGGCCCGGTCCCGGTGGTACGGGAAGCCGACTCGGCGCAGCGCCTCGTCCACCCGGGGCCAGATCTCCTCGGCGGGTACGCCCCGGTTCTCCAGCCCGAACGCGACGTCGTCGCCGCAGCGGGCCATCACCAACTGGGTCTCCGGGTCCTGGAAGACGACGCCGACCCGTTCCCGGGCCTTGCGCGGGTCGAGCCCGTCGACCTCGATGGTGCCTTCCTGCTCACCGGAGTCCTCGGGCAGCAGCCCGGCGAGCGCCGCGAGCAGGGTGCTCTTCCCCGCTCCGGACGCCCCCAGCAGCAGCACCCGCTCCCCGGCCTCGACGCGCAGGTCCACCCCGCGCACCGCCCACCGCTTCCGCCCCGCATGCCGCCACCCAAACCCCCGCAACACCACCGCACTCACCGCTCCACCCCCTCTCGTCCGGCGATCATGAAGTTGTTGTCGCGACACTCCGCGCCGGGTGACAACAACTTCATGATCAACGCGGCTGGCGGTGGGTGGTCAGACAGCGGCGCGTTCGCGGCCGGCGGGGAAGCGGTCGAGGACCCCGCTGCCGGCGAGCGCGCGAGTCAGGAAGAACGCGCCCACGCCGGCAACGACTGCGGAACTGACGACCGTGAGGACCGCGTAGGGAATGCGGTAGGTGGTCAGGTCGTACGTCGCGTTCCAGACGAAGAAGTCGAACAGGGCGGCGCTGAGGCCGGTCAGCGCCCCGGCGAGCACGGAGGTCGGCAGCCGGAACGAGCGGTAACGGAAGGCGGCGAACGCCAGCTCGGCGCCGAGCCCCTGGATCAGCCCCTGGACGACGGTGATCCCACCCCACTCGGAGCCGAGCAGCGCGGAGATCGTCGCGGCGACGGCCTCGCAGAACAGGGCCGCACCCGGCTTACGGATGACCAGACCCCCGAGCACGGCCGGGACCAGCCATACGCCGTACATGATCGCCTGCGCCGCGGGCGTGGCGGCGAAGAGCGGGTCGGCGGCGCGCCAGACCAGCCCCCAGGCCCAGAAGATGACCCCGAAGGCCACGGCGATCACGGCCGCGACGACGATGTCGATGGTGCGCCAGCGATTGCTGTCGGTTTGAGTCATGAGTTGCTCCCAGTTCAGCGGAACGAACCAGGAGAAGACGCACGCCGCGCCCGGATGCCCCGGACGGCGGCGCGGCTGGAGATCGACCGAACTCCCTGCGCTGGCATTACCCAGATCAGGTTCGAGGGTCTGCGGGCACCGGCCCGCACTCTCAGCGCTGTGCGCTCCCCTGTCGGATGTGAAGTTGTTTCCCGGCAGACGCTAGCATCGCCGTCCGCCGCCAGGCCAGCAGGGCGATCGACGCCCGCCCGGCTCGGTAGGCTGTCGATCATGCGGGTCGACGCGCGAGGCTTGACATTCGAGGTACGCCCCGGCGGCCCGGCGGACGGCATCCCGGTCCTGCTGCTGCACGGCTTCCCGCAGCACGGCGGCGAGTGGGACGAGGTGGTGCCGGCGCTGCACGCCGCCGGTCTGCGCACCTACGCACTCGATCAGCGCGGCTACTCGCCGGGCGCGCGGCCGGCGACCGTCGAGGCGTACCGGATTCCGGAGCTGGTGGCGGACGCGGCCGGCGTGCTCGACGCGCTCGGCGTGAAGGACGCGCACGTGGTCGGCCACGACTGGGGCGCGATCGTGGCGTGGGGGCTGGCGGCGGTGCACCCGGAGCGGCTCCGCACCCTGACCGCGGTGTCGGTGCCGCACCCGGCGGCGATGGCGCACGCGCTCGCCACCGACCTGCGGCAGAAGGCCCGTTCCGCCTACATCTCGCTGTTCCGCAAGCCCGGTAAGGCGGAGAAGGTGCTGCTCTCGCTGCGCGCGGCGGCGTTGCGAAGGATGCTCGGTGGGGTGGGCGACCCCGCGCGGGTGGCCCGGTACGCCGACCCGATGCGCGAGCCGGGCGCGCTGACCGCCGCGCTGAACTGGTACCGGGCCATGTCGGGTGCCGACCTGAAGGCCGTCGGGCCGGTCGACGTGCCGACCACGTTCATCTGGAGCGACCGGGACATCGCGATTGGCCGGACCGCCGCCGAGGCGTGCGCGGCCCACGTCACGGGCGACTACCGTTTCGTCGAGCTGTGCGGCGTCACCCACTGGATCCCGGACGAGGCGCCCGCCGCGCTGGCCGAGGCGATCCTTGCCCGGGTCACCCGATGACCGCGACAAGTAGGAAGCAGGAAATATGACGGTGAGCGCCGAGGCGTACCTGGCGGTGGTGACCGAGACGATCGGCCGGGTGGCCGCCGGCCAGCGGGAGGGGGTGGGCCGGGCGGCCGACCTGATCGCCGAGTCGCTGCGCGCCGACGGGGTGGTCCACGCCTTCGGCACGGGCCACTCGGAGGCCCTGGCGATGGAGATCGCCGGCCGGGCCGGTGGGTTGGTGCCCACCAACCGGATCGCGCTGCGCGACCTGGTGCTTTACGGCGGCGAGCCGGCCGACGTGCTCGGCCCGAAGCTGGAACGCGAGCCCGCCGTGGCGCACCGCCTCTACGAGCTGGCCCCGGTGCGCCCGCAGGATGTCTTCGTGCTCGCCTCCAACTCCGGCGTGAACGGGGCGATGGTGGAGTTCGCGTCGATCGTCAAGGAGCGTGGGCACGCCCTGATCGCGATCACGTCGGCCGCGCACTCGGCCCGGATGACCTCGCGCCACCCGTCGGGTCGCAAGCTGGCCGACTTCGCCGACGTGGCGCTCGACAACGGCGCCCCGTACGGCGACGCCACCCTGCCGCTGCCCGATGGCGGCGCGGTCGGTGCGGTCTCCTCGATCACCGCGGCGCTGCTGGCGCAGCAGATTGTGGCGGAGGTGGTGGTTCGGCTGCTGGCGGCGGGGGAGCGGCCCCCGGTCTACCTGTCGGCGAACATCACCGGCGGCGACGAGCACAACGCCGAGCTGGAGGCCCGCTACGCCGGCCGGATCCGCCGGGGGGCCTGAGCGCGAGGAGTGAGCCGGGGTTGCGGGCCCCGCAGTCGCGAACGAGGGGCGGCATGCCGAACCGGTTTCGCACCGGTCCGAACGGGCACAGCCGGTGTGGCCGGTGGGCGGGGCCTGCCGTCCGTCACGGAGGTGGCGCGTGCCCAAGGAGACCGAGAAGCAGCGCTGGCAGCGCAACTTCGCCGACCTGCTGCAGGAACTGCGGGTGGCGCAGACCGGCGTGCAGATCCTCTTCGCCTTCCTGCTCACCCTGCCGTTCAGCAGCGGTTTCACCCGGACCACCAACTTCCAGAAGGACACCTACATCGTCGCGCTGCTGGCCGCCGCCGCAGCCACCGCGATGATCATCTCGCCGGTCGCCTTCCACCGGGCGCTGTTCCGCCGGGGTCGTAAGCCCGAGCTGGTCTGGTTCGCGCACCGGGTGGCCATCGGCGGCCTGGCCTTCATGCTGATCGCGATGGTCAGCGCGGTCCTGCTGATCACCGACTTCGTGCTGGGCCGGCCGATGGCCCTGGTGCTGTCCGCGATAGCCGGGGCGTGGTTCCTGGCCTTCTGGTTGATCCTGCCGCTCGCCGCCAGACGCAACTGGGGCGACGGCGACATCGACGACGAGGACGACGGATCGCAGGTGCTGCCGGGCGACTGACCGCGCCAAATCGGACGCGCGGCGGAGGCTACCCCTGGGTAACACCCGCGGGTAACGTCGTTTTTGTCGAGCACGTCGACGCAGCCGGACCGAGGTCTCCAGGAGGCAGCCGTGACCACGACACAGAACAGCCGGCCCGACCCCGCGGGCGCATCCGGTCCCACCGGGCAGGTAGCCCCGATCGACGGCACGGAGCAGTCGGCCGGCGTTGCCGCGATTGGCGATGCCGAGCAGCCGGCCGGTGCTGCCGCGATCGGCGCGGCGGGCGGGGCGGGGCCGCTGCCCACCGAGGCCGGCCAGGTCTCCGAGAAGGAGGCCCGCCAGGTCGCCGAGGCGGCCCGCGAGACGGCCTGGGATCGGCCCAGCTTCGGCAAGGAGCTCTTCCTCGGCCGGTTCCGGCTCGACCTGATCAACCCGTGGCCGAGCGCCGACCCCGACGACGTCGCCCGGGCCGAGGAGTTCCTCGGCGCGTTCGGGGCGTACCTGGACTCCGAGGTGGACGGCGCCGCCATCGAGCGCGACGCGCACATCCCGGACGAGGTGTTCCACGGGCTGGCCCGGCTGGGCGCCTTCGGCATGAAGATCGACCGGAGGTACGGCGGCCTCGGGCTGAGCAACCTGCACTACTGCCGGGCGCTGATGCGGGCCGGCTCGGTCAACCCGGCCATCAGCGCGTTGCTCTCCGCGCACCAGTCGATCGGCGTGCCGCAGCCGCTGAAGATGTTCGGCACGCCCGAGCAGAAGCAGCATTTCCTGCCCCGGCTGGCCGCCGGTGTGGTGTCCGCGTTCCTGCTCACCGAGCCGGACGTCGGCTCCGACCCGGCCCGGTTGGCCACCACCGCCGAGCCCACCGACGACGGCACGGGCTACCGGCTCAACGGGGTGAAGCTGTGGGCCACCAACGGCACGGTCGCCACCCTGCTGGTGGTGATGGCCCGGGTGCCGGCCGCCGAGGGGCGGCGCGGCGGCATCACCGCCTTCGTGGTGGAGGGCGACAGCGAGGGCATCACCGTCGAGCGGCGCAACGCCTTCGTCGGCCTGCGCGGCCTGGAGAACAGCCTCACCCGGTTCCATGACGTCTTCGTGCCGAAGGAGAACGTGATCGGCGGCGAGGGCAAGGGGCTCAAGATCGCCTTGACCACGCTGAACACCGGCCGGCTCTCGCTGCCGGCCATGTGCGTCGGCGCCGGCAAGTGGTCGCTGAACGTGGCCCGGGAGTGGGCCGCCGACCGGGTCCAGTGGGGCCGGCCGGTCGGCGAGCACGAGGCGGTCGCCAAGAAGCTGGCGTTCATCGCCGCCACCACGTACGGCATGGAGAGCATGCTCGACCTGTCCTGCCTGCTCGCCGACGACGATCGCAACGACATCCGGATCGAGGCGGCGCTGGTGAAGCTCTACGCCAGCGAGATGGCCTGGAAGATCGCCGACGAGCTGATCCAGATCCGGGGCGGACGCGGCTACGAGACGGCCGAGTCCCTCGCGGCCCGGGGTGAGCGGCCGGCCGCGGTCGAGCAGATCCTGCGCGACCTGCGGATCAACCGGATCTTCGAGGGCTCCACCGAGATCATGCACCTGCTGATCGCCAGGGAGGCGGTCGACGCGCACCTGTCGGTGGCCGGCGACATCATCGACCCCGACGCCGGGCTGGGCCGCAAGGCGAAGGCGGGTGCCCGGGCCGGGGTCTTCTACGCGAAGTGGCTGCCCACCCTCGCCGTGGGCAAGGGGCAGGCTCCCGGGGCGTACGCGGAGTTCGGTCCGCTCGCCGGTCACCTGCGGCACGTCGAAAGGGCGTCCCGCAAGCTGGCCCGGTCCACCTTCTACGCGATGTCCCGCTGGCAGGGGAAGATGGAGCGCAAGCAGGCGTTCCTCGGCCGGGTGGTGGACATCGGCGCGGAGCTGTTCGCGATGTCCGCGGTCTGCGTACGGGCCGTCGCCGAGCGGGCGGAGCACCCGGAGAACGTCGAGCTGGCCGACCTGTTCTGCCGGCAGGCCCGGCTGCGAGTCGACGAGCTCTTCACCGCGCTCTGGTCCAACACCGATTCGCTGGACGTGGCGGCCGCGAAGCGGATCCTCGCCGGCCGGTACGCCGCGCTGGAGGAGGGCGTGGTGACCCCGCCGGCCGACCGTCCCTGGGTGGCCCGCTGGCAGCCCGGCCCGTCCACCGCCCAGGACGTCCGCCGCCGCATCCCGCCGCGGTGAGAGGAGGGCCCCCTGTTAGCGCCTGCGCTGGAGCAGGGGGCCCCGGTCAACACTCAGTGGGCGGCGACCGCCCAGGCCAGTACCGCGGCCAGGATGATGCCGTTCAGCGCGGCCAACACCAGGTACGCGGCCGGCGGGATCTTGCGCCCCTTGCGCACGTAGCTCACCAGGACGCCCGCGTACACCAGCAGCAGCACGGCGACGACGATCAGGAAGTACAGCACCGGCCCACCCTACCGGCCGGCCTTCAGGCCGAGTCTGCGCAGCTCCAGTGCGGCGAGCGCGTCGACGGTCGTGTCGTCGCCGCGGCGCCACGCCTCGGCCACGTCGGGCGCGATCCGGGCCAGCCGCCCGAGCGGTTGCCCGGCGAGCGCGCGCAGGGCCAGCAGGTCGCGCCCGGCCGGGGCGTTGGCCAGGGCCTGCGCCGCGCCGGCCCGGCGCATCCAGCGCAGCCGCAGCGGAAGCCAGCCGAAGAGCACGAGCCCGAGCGGGAGGACCAGCACCGCGATGCCCAGCCCGAGGGCCAGTTGGCCGACGAGTTCCTGCTGGTCGTGGCCGGCCTGGGCGACCGTGCGGGCGGCCTCCGCGGCCCGGGCGAAGGGGGCGGTCAGCTCGTCGCCCACCAGCGGCACCCGGCCGACCTTGCCGCCGGCATCGGCCAGGTTGTCGGCGAGGCCGCCGCCGGCCCCCTCCAGCTTCTGTCCGGGTACGGCGAGTTTCTCGATCATGTCGTGCAACCAGAGCGCGAAGCGGATCGCCACGTACACCCAGACGACCACGAGCAGATCGGTGAGGAGCTGACGGAGGGCGGTCGGAAAACGATCAGCGTAGATCTTCACGTCGCACAGCGTCCCATGGCCCGGCCACGTCGGCACCGACGGCTCCAGGTCGCGGCGCGGCGACAGACCGGCCTTCATTCGGTCCGGAGTGCCGCCTGGCGGCGCGGAGGCCGAATTACGGCCGCTAGCCGAGCTGGAGTTGTCGCAGGGGCGGAAATCTCAGCCGGCGCAGGTCGGGCAGGTGCCGAAGATCTCCAGGGTGTGGCTGACCTCGGCGTACCCGTGTTCGGCGGCGACCCGCTCCGCCCATTTCTCCACCGCCGGCCCGGCCACCTCCACCGTGCGGCCGCAGCGCCGGCAGACCACGTGGTGGTGGTGTCCCTCGCTGCACCGCCGGTAGAGGTGCTCGCCGCCGGGCGGGCGCATCACGTCGACCTCGCCGGCGTCGGCGAGCCCCTGCAACGTCCGGTAGACGGTGGTCAGCCCGACCCGCTCGCCCCGCTGGCGCAGCATCGCGTGCAGTTCCTGCGCGCTGTGGAAGCCCTCCGCCTCGGCCAGCAGTGCGCTCACCGCCGTCCGCTGCCGCGTGTTGCGCAACGTTCCCTCGCTCATGCCGATACCTCCCTGCGGTCGGCGTCGGCAGGAGCTGGGACTGGGTTGACGATTCGCTCGTTGCGCTCGCTCATGCCGACCCCTCCCTGGCGTGGCTGACGGCGTCCGCCACGATGTGCGCGACGTGCTCGTCCACCAGCGCGTACGCGATCTCCCGGCCGCGCCGGGAGCCGCGGACCACGCCCGCGCCGCGCAGCACCCGCAGGTGCTGGGAGACCAGCGGCTGCGGGGCGCCGAGCTTCTCCACCAGCTCGTGCACGCAGCGCTCGCCCTGGGCCAGCTCGCTCACGATCGCCAGCCGGATGGGCGCCGACAGCGCACGCAGCAGATCCCCCGCGCCCTCGAAGGCGTCGTACCCGTGTGCGGCGGTCACCCCGTAACGGTAACCAATGCCAGCAGTGCCGGCAGGTACGGGCTCACCGCAGCACCACCTCGGGCTCGCGCGGCTCGGCGACCGGCGCGGCGACCGGGCGGAACCGGCGGCGCAGCGCCCGCCAGCCCGCCGCGCCGAGCGCGACCACCAGGAACGAGCCGATGGCCACCAGCACCACCGACGCGCCCGGCGCGGTGTCGGCGGTGGCGGCCACCCAGATTCCCGCCCCGGCCGCGAAGAGCCCCAGCGCCATCGCCGCCGTCACGGTGCTGCGGAAGCCTCGGGTCACCTGCTGAGCGGTGGCCACCGGTACGACCATCAGGGCGCTGATCAGCAGCACCCCGACCGCCCGCATGGCGATGGTCACCGTCCACGCGGTGCCCACCGCGATGAGCAGGTTGAGCGCCCGGACCGGCAGCCCGGAGACTCTGGCGTACTCCTCGTCGTGGCAGACCGCGAAGAGCGCCGGGCGCAGCGCCAGCATGGCCACCAGGACCACCACGCCGAGCACCAGGATGGTGACCAGGTCCGCCGGGGAGGTGGTGATCAGCGAACCGAACAGGTACGAGTTGAGCTTCGCGCTGCCGGCGCCGGAGAGCCCGACCAGCAGGACGCCGCCGGCGATGCCGCCGTAGAAGAGCAGCGCCAGGGCCAGATCCCCGGAGGTACGCCCGCGCGAGCGGACGAGTTCGATGGCGATCGCGCCCAGCGTCGCCGCGATCACCGCCACCAGCACCGGGGAGCGGTTGAGCAGCAGCCCGGCGCCGACGCCGGTGAGCGCCACGTGGCCGATACCGTCGCCGATCAGCGCCAGCCGGCGCTGTACCAGGTAGATGCCGAGCGCCGGGGCGGCCAGCCCGATGACCAGCGCGCCGACCAGGGCGCGCAGCATGAAGTCGTACTGGAAGAGGTCCATGTCACATGCTCCACAGCCCGGCGGGCTCCTCGTCGCAGTGCGGGTGCACGTGCTCGTGGTCGGGGTCCGCGTGGTGGCCGGCCGGTTCCGGCACCGCGCCGTCGTGGGCGATCCCGCCCTCATGGACCACGACCGCCCGGCTGATCAGCGGGCGCAGCGGCCCCAGCTCGTGCGCGACCAGCAGCACCGTCCCGCCGCCGTCGACGAAGCCGCGCAGCGCCGCCGCGAATGCCTCCTGGCTGGCCGCGTCCACCCCGGCGGTCGGCTCGTCGAGCACCAGCAGTTCCGGCTGGCCGGCCAGGGCCCGGGCGATCAGGGTGCGCTGCTGCTGGCCGCCGGAGAGGGTGGCGACCGGATCATCGGCCCGGTCGGCGAGCCCGACCGCCCGCAGCGCGGCGGCGACCGCCTCCCGGTCGGCCCGTCCCGCCGGTCGCAGCACCCCCCGGCGGGCCAGCCGCCCGGATGCCACCACCTCCCGCACGGTGGCCGGTACGCCGCCGCCGGCGCCCAGCCGCTGCGGGACGTACCCGATGCGGTGCCACTGCCGGAAGCGGCGCTGGGTGGTGCCGAAGAGGGCGACCGACCCGGCGCCGAGCGGCACCAGGCCGAGCACGGCGCGGATCAGGGTCGACTTGCCGGAGCCGTTGGCACCGAGCACGGCGACCACCTCGCCGGCGGTGACGGTCAGCGAGACGTCCCGCAGCACCGGCCGGCCGTCGTAGCCGACGGCCGCGTGCACGACCTGGATCGCGGGTGCGGTCATGTCGTCGCCATGAGGCTTACCGGCACTGTGCTGATGATTCGTTCGCTGATGCTCGCTCATGAGCAGTCCAAGGCGGTACGTAGGGTTTGGAGGTTGGTACGCATCGCCGACAGGTAGTCGCCGTCGGCCGGCGCGCCCTCGATCGGGTCGAGTACGGCTGTCTTCGCGCCGACCGCACGGGCCACCGTCTCGGCGACCTTCGGGCTGACCAGTGTCTCGAAGAAGATGGTGGTGGCCTGATGGCTGCGGGCCTCCTGTGCCACCTCGGTGAGGCGCTGCGGGGAGGGTTCCCCGTCGGGGCTGAGGCCGGTGATGCCGACCTGTTCGAGCTGGTAGCGGGCGGTCAGGTAGCCGAACGCGGTGTGGCTGGTCACGATCTCCCGGCGCTGGCAGGTCCGCAGGCCCTGCGCGTAGTCGGCGTCCAGCTTCGTCAGCTCGGCGCGCAGTGCCGCCGCCCGGTCGGTGAACTCGGCGGCCCGGTCCGGGTCGATCTTGCCGAGCCGCTCGGCGAGCCGGTCGCCGATGGTGGCCAGCCGGATCGGGTCGAGCCAGACGTGCGGATCCTTGCCGCCGCTCTCGCCCTCGCTGTCGTGCCCGGCCTCGCCTCCGTGTTCGTGCTGGTGCCCGCCGGCTGCGGCATCCAGCAGCGGCTGCACGGCGGCGACATCGAACGCCCGGTCGCCACCGTTCTGCGTCACCGCCTCGTCCACGGCCGGCTGGAAGCCGGCGAGGTAGACGATCAGTTTGGCGTCGACGATCTGGCCGACCTGGCGCGGTTGCAGCTCCAGGTCGTGCGGCTCGGCGCCCGGCCGGGCCAGGTTGGTGGTCCGGATCGCGTCCCCGCCGACCCGCTCGGCGAGGAACTGGAGCGGGTAGAAGGCGACCACCACGTCGGCCCGGTCCGGGTCGCTTCCGCTGCCGCCCCCGTCGGAGCACGCGGCGACGCCGCCGACGGTGAGCAGAGCCGCGGTGGTCGCGGCCAGGATTCGTGAGGTGGAGCGGACGTTCATGTGACCAACTGTCCGCGATAACGAAATTGATTGTCAAAAACGCATGATTGCATGTCAGCGCGGCGCGCCGGATCAGAGCAGCTTGGCCAGCGCCACCGCGATCAACAGTGTCAGCATGAGCAGCCGCAGCACCCGGGTCGACGGCCGCTGCACCGGCCAGGTGACGGACATCAGCCACACCAGCAACACGGCCAGCGCCAGCAGCAGCACGCCGCCCGGCGGACCCGGTACGAACAGGCCCACCAGGACCAGGGCCAGCGTGGCCAGGAACACCGTCATCGGATTGAGCCGGGCCAGCCGGGCCAGCACGGGACTCTGCGTACGCTGCATTTCACAAACTTTACGAGGAGGAACCCCGTGCTGGTCACCAACCGGTTCTTGGTGAACCCCGACGGCGCGTCGGATTTCACCGAACGGGCGCACGCCGCCCTCGCCGCCCTCGCGGCCCGCCCCGGCTACCTGCGCGGGGAGTTGCTGCGGGCGTTGGACGACCCGTCGCACTGGTGCCTGGTCACCGAGTGGGAGTCGGTCGGGGCGTACCGGCGGGCGCTGGGCGGCTTCGACGTCAAGGTCACCGCGGTGCCGCTGCTGGCCCGGTCGGTCGACGAGCCGTCGGCGTACGAGACATTGGCCAGCGCCGCGCCGCAGGGCGAGGTGGTGGTCGCGGCCAGCGATCGGGCCGCAGGTCCTTACCGCTGATGCCCGGGGCACTACCCTGGCGCGTATGACCGCTCCCGGACCGGCCGCCCCGCCCCCGCCTCCCGTGCCGCCCGGCGTGCCGCCGGTACCGGGACCGCCGGCCGGACCCGGCTTTCCCGAGCCCCCGCCCGGCCCCGGGGTCGCCCCGCCGTTCGCGGCGCCGCCCACCGAGGGCGGCCGGACCCGGCTCTGGCTCGGTCTCGGCGTAGGCGCGCTCGCCGTGCTGCTCTGCTGCGGTGGGGGTGGCGCGGCCATCATCGGGCTGGCGGTGAGCAACGCCCAGGCCATCAAGGAGCAGGGCCGCACGGTCACCAACAACTACTACCGGGCGCTGGTCGACAAGGACTGGTCCAAGGCGTACGACCAGCTCTGCACCGACGCCCGCCGGCGCGAGTCCCGGCCCGAGTTCGAGCAGCGGGTGGCCACCGAGCCGCAGATCGCCGCCTACCGGGTGGGCGAGGTCGACGACCAGACGCTGACCGTGCCGGTGGACGTCACCCTCGCTGGCGGCAAACGGGAGGGGCAGACGGTGACCCTGACGCCCGACCAGCAGACGGGCGCCGTGAGGGTCTGCGGGGTGAGCTGACCGCGCCCCGGTATTGTGCTGGGCTTGGGACCACGCTGGTCGTACCGTTGTCCCGAACCGTCCGGTTCCACTCACATCGCCCCCGCCGACCGCCAGCCGGCGTAGGAGGAAACATGCCAGCCGACCGTATCGACGCCGTCGTCAGCCTCGCCAAGCGCCGGGGCTTCGTCTTCCCCTCCAGCGAGATCTACGGAGGCACCCGGTCGGCGTGGGACTACGGTCCGCTCGGCGTGGAGTTGAAGGAGAACGTCCGCCGGCAGTGGTGGAAGACCATGGTCCAGCAGCGCGACGACGTCGTCGGCCTGGACTCGGCGGTCATCCTGGCCCGCCAGGTCTGGGAGGCCAGCGGCCACATCGCCGAGTTCGTCGACCCGCTGACCGAGTGCCAGTCCTGCCACAAGCGGTTCCGCTCCGACCATCTGGAGGAGGCGTTCGAGGCCAAGCACGGCCGCCCGCCGACCTCGCTGGCCGAGATCAACTGCCCGAACTGCGGCAACAAGGGCACCTTCACCGAGCCGAAGATGTTCAACGGCCTGATGAAGACCTTCCTGGGCCCGGTGGAGAGCGACGAGGGCCTGCACTACCTGCGGCCGGAGACCGCCCAGGGCATCTTCGTCAACTACAAGAACGTGGAGACGGTCGCCCGCAAGAAGCCGCCGTTCGGCATCGCGCAGACCGGCAAGTCGTTCCGCAACGAGATCACCCCGGGCAACTTCATCTTCCGTACGCGTGAGTTCGAGCAGATGGAGATGGAGTTCTTCGTCGAGCCGGGCACCGACGAGGAGTGGCACGAGTACTGGCTGCGGGAGCGCTGGAACTGGTACCTCGACCTGGGCCTGTCCGAGGAGAACCTGCGCTTCTACGAGCACCCCAAGGAGAAGCTCTCCCACTACTCGAAGCGCACCGTCGACATCGAGTACCGGTTCCAGTTCGGCGGCAGCGAGTTCGCCGAACTGGAGGGCATCGCCAACCGCACCGACTTCGACCTGTCCACGCACGGCAAGCACTCCGGCGTCGACCTGTCGTACTTCGACCAGAGCAAGGGCGAGCGCTGGATCCCGTACGTCATCGAGCCGGCCGCCGGCCTGACCCGCGCGGTGCTCGCCTTCCTGCTCGAGGCGTACGACGAGGACGAGGCGCCGAACACCAAGGGCGGCGTGGACAAGCGCACGGTCATGCGCTTCGACCCGCGGCTGGCCCCGGTCAAGGTGGCGGTGCTGCCGCTGTCCCGCAACGAGGCGCTCTCGCCGAAAGCCCGGCAACTCGCCGCCGACCTGCGTAAGCGCTGGGTGGTCGAGTTCGACGACTCGCAGGCGATCGGCCGCCGCTACCGCCGGCAGGACGAGATCGGCACGCCGTTCTGCGTGACCGTCGACTTCGACACCCTCGACGACAACGCGGTGACCGTGCGGAACCGCGACACCATGGCCCAGGAGCGCATCTCCCTGGACCAGGTCGAGCGCTACCTGATCGAGCGCCTCCCCGGCTGCTGAGGTGTAAGGAGGGGCCCCTTATTAACGCCTCCGGTAGAGAAGGGGCCCCCTATTAACACTCCGATCCGTGCTGAGAGCGGGGCTGGGCGTGCACCCCGACAACCGCGCCGAGCCCCCGCCGCGCCGCGTACGCGTCCTCCACCGTCCGTCGTGCGCGGGCCGGCTCGCGGCGGATCTGGGCCGGGGTGAAATGCAGGATCAGCACGCCGAGTCGACTCAGCTCGTTGTGCCGGTCCAGCGTGCGCGCCCAGTCGCCCGGGCTGAAGTGGTACTCCTGCGAGTCCACCTCCAGGGCCACCGCCGCGTCTGCCAGGTAGCCGTCGGGCGTGGGTAGCGTGCGACCGTCTGCGGTCAGCAGGCGGGGATTCCAGAGCACCTCCGGCAGCACGGGACTGCCGGTCAGGCAGTCCCGCAGCTCCGCCTCGGGCGCGGAGCGGGTGCCCGCGACGACCTCGGAGAAAGCCTTCCGGATCAGCGCCGTTCGGCTTCGCCTGGCCCGGTGGATCTCCTCATCGAGCAGGCTGAGGTCGGTGAAGCCGCGCTGCACGGCCTCGGCGAGGATGGCACGTACCGGACGCAGGTGGCGCAGGCCCCGGGCGGCATCAACCACGGCCCGGGCGGGTGAGCAGACGGGGTAGACGGCCGTCGGCCGGGCCTTCGCGTCCAGCGCCAGCGCCCGTGCGATCACCGCGTGGCCGGCTGACTTCCGGCGCGCATGATGCGGCACGATCAGGTGTACGTCATCAGTGCGGGGGTTGGCAACAGATCCGGGTTTTATGGGCAGTCATAGTCGGACATTTGCATGTACTGTGGGGGTGTGAAGCTGTCAGACTGGGCACGCGAGCAGGGCGTGACTTATCAGACCGCTTGGCGGTGGGTGAAGGACGGCAAGATGCCGGTGCCTGTCCGTCAGGTGCCGTCTGGTACGTGGATCGTGCAAGAGGCCCCGGCTGCGGCCGGTCGCGTGGTCGGCTACTGCGGCGTGTCCTGCAGCGAGCAGAAGGGTGACCTGGACCGGCAGACCGTGCGGGTGGTGGCGGGGGCGAACGCCCAGGGCCTGGCCGTGGCGGAGATTGTGACTGGGGTCGGCTCGGGCCTGAACGGTAAGCGCCGCAAGCTGCATCGTCTCCTCGCCGACCCGACTGTGGCGGTGATCGTGGTCGAGCACGGGGACCGGCTGGCCCGGTTCGGTGTGGAGCACCTGCAAGCCGCGCTTTCTGCGACCGGGCGTCGTCTGGTGGTTCTGGACCTGGAGGAATCCACGGACGACCTGGTCAAGGACATGGCCGACGTGTTGACGTCGATGTGTGCCCGGCTGTACGGGCAGCGGGCGGGCAAGTACCGTGCCGCCCGTGCTCTGGCTGCCGCTACCGGCGGGGAGCCGTTGGTGTGAGGAAGTTCGAGCCGCGTCCTGGTTTCGTGGTCCAGGCGTTCCGTTTCGCGTTGGATCCGAACGTCACGCAGGAGCAGCGGCTGCGGTCGCACTGTGGTGCGGCTCGCGCCGCCTTCAACTGGGCCGTTTCCTGGGTGATGGCGTCGTGGTGGCAGCGCAAGGCGGAGGCCTCGTACGGCATCGGCGAGGAGGAGCAGACGCCGTGGCGGCCGTGGTCGCTGCTGGTGTTGCGGAAGGTGTTCAACGAGGTCAAGAAGACCGACCCGCGTTTCGCCGGCTGGTGGGAGGAGAACTCGAAGGAGGCGTACAGCACAGGTTTGGCGAACGCGGCGGCGGCGTTCGACAACTACGCCACGTCCAAGCGCGGCCAGCGTGAGGGCAAGCGTGTGGGTATGCCCCGACTCAAGTCGAAGCACAATGCGCGGCTGGCTTGCCGGTTCACTACCGGCGCCATCCGGCTGGAGCCGGACCGGCGGCACGTGACGCTGCCGCGGCTCGGGATGATCCGTACCCACGAGTCCACCCGCAAGCTGGAACGCCGTATCGGCAACGGCACCGCCCGTATCTTGTCGGCCACGGTCAGGTTTGAGCGGGGCCGGTGGTTCGTGGCCTTCCAGGTCGAGATCCAGCGTGCCACCGACCGCACCCCGACCCGCTCGGATGTGGTGGCGGGTGTGGACCTGGGTGTGAAATGCCTCGCGGTGATCGCCGACAACCGCGGGGAGGTGCGGTTTGTGCCGAACCCGGCGCACTACGACGGCGCGCTCAAGCACCTCAAACGGCTGTCCCGGCGGGTGGTCCGCCGTCAGGGGCCGGACCGGCGCACCGGGCAGCGGCCGTCCAGACGATGGGCGGTCGCGAACGCCGAACGCAACCGCGTGCACCATCGGGTGGCGAATCTCCGCGCTGACGGGCTGCACAAGCTCACCACCGGCATCACCGGCGAGTACGGCACCGTGGTGGTCGAAGACCTCAACGTGGCCGGCATGCTCCGCAACCGACGCCTCGCCCGCAAGATCGCCGACGCCGGGTTCGGGGAGATCCGCCGGCAGGTGGGGTACAAAACCGCGTGGAACGGTGGTCGGCGGATAGTAGCCGACCGCTGGTATCCCTCCAGCAAGACCTGCTCGCACTGCCGCGTAGTGAAAGCCAAGCTGCCGCTGCAAGTGCGAGTGTTCCGCTGCGACGCCTGCGACCTGGTTATCGACCGGGACGAGAACGCAGCCCGCAACCTCGCCGCCCTCGCTGCGGCAGAAACAACGGGTACCGGAGTGGCCGGAGACCCGGGCGTGCAAGCGCCGAAACCGCGTGGAGCCGACCGTAAGACCCGCACCACCACCACCCGCAGCCGCAAGGCCACGGGTGGGCGGGCAGGTGGCGCAACCCTGCCGCATCGACGGCAGGAGGAAACGCGAGACCGTCATCAGGACACCGAAACGCACCCCGCGCTCCGGTGACACCGTTACGGACCTTTCCAGCCGAAAGGCTGGGATTGCTGACATCCGACTACGGAGTCAGCAACGGCTGTACCGGAAGCCGTACCAGGACAGTGCGGCCAGGCCGGTCAACTGGGCGTCGGTGCCGGCGTAGAGCGCCGCCGAGATCCGTCGTTGTTCGTCGGTCAGCGTGCCGGTGAACAGGGCGTACGTCGCCGGCAGCACGCGTTGCCAAAGCCCTCGGCGGGTTTGCCGGTAGAGGAACATGTCATCGAAGCCGGCGGCGAGCAGCTGCGCCCGGGTGACGATCTGCTGCTGGCGATCCGCTGCCTCCGCCAACTGCGGGGAATGGTCGATCATGGTCGCAGACTGGCTCCGCCGATCCGGGCTTGTCCTGCCCCAGGCCCCCGGCTGTGGACCGCCCGCCGCCTTGTGGAGGAGCCCTGTGGTTCGGCCAGTTGTGATATGCGCCCTGTTAACAGGGGGCCCCTGCTATGCAGGAGGCGTTAATAAGGGGCCCCTCCTTACACTTATCCGGTGACCGTGCCCGCGCTGCGTTCGTTGACCCTCGGGCGGCATCAGGTGTGGCCGCCGGTGGTGCTCGCGCCGATGGCGGGGATCACCAACGTCGGCTTCCGCCGGCTCTGCCGTGAGCAGGGCGGCGGCATCTACGTCTGCGAGATGATCACCACCAGGGCGCTGGTCGAGCGGAACCCGAAGACGCTGCGCATGATCGCCTTCGGCCCGGAGGAGCAGCCCCGCAGCCTCCAGCTCTACGGCACCGATCCGGAGATCACCGCCGCCGCGGTGCGGATCGTGGTGGAGCGGGATCTCGCCGACCACATCGACCTGAACTTCGGCTGCCCGGTTCCCAAGGTCACCCGGCGCGGCGGCGGGTCGGCCCTGCCGTGGCGGCGCCGGCTCTTCGCGCGGCTGGTCAAGGCCGCGGTGGACGTCGCGTCGCCCGCCGGGGTGCCGGTCACCGTCAAGATGCGCAAGGGCATCGACGACGACCACCTGACGTACGTCGAGGCCGGGCTCGCTGCCCAGGACGCGGGCGTCGCGGCGGTCGCCCTGCACGGGCGTACGGCCGCGCAGCGCTACTCGGGCACGGCCGACTGGGACGCCATAGCCACTCTGAAGCAGGCGCTGGACGTGCCGGTGCTCGGCAACGGCGACATCTGGGAGGCCGACGACGCGCTGCGGATGGTCGCCCACACCGGGGTGGACGGCGTGGTGATCGGGCGTGGCTGCCTGGGCAGGCCCTGGCTCTTCGCCGACCTGGAGGCCGCCTTCGACGGCCGCTCGGAACGGCGGCTGCCGACCCTGGGCGAGGTGGCGGTGACCATGCGGCGCCACGCCGAGCTGCTGGTCGACCAGTTCGTGGCCGGCGCTCGCAACCCGGCCCGGGGCGAGCGGGACGGCTGCACCGACTTCCGCAAGCACGTCGCCTGGTACCTCAAGGGCTTTCCGATCGGCAGCGAGCTGCGCCGCTCCCTGGCGATGATCGACGGCTTGGCCCAGCTCGACGATCTGCTCGGCAAGCTCGACCCGGCCGTGCCGTTCCCGGTGGAGACCCTCGGCCAGCCGCGCGGCCGGACCAACTCCGCGGGCAAGGTGTTCCTGCCTGACGGCTGGCTGGCCAGCCGGGACGACGACACCCCGCCGGATGGCGCCGAGCTGGACGACTCCGGCGGCTGACCGCCGGCCTCGATCCGCACACTTTCTCGGGGAAGTTGCTGTCTCCCCGCGCCGGGAGGCAGCAACTTCCCCGAAAGTGTCGGTGCCGG